>DAIODL010000306.1:0-2686 GCA_036746815.1 Desulfobulbus sp. | reverse complement strand
CTGCGTTAACGAGTCCCGCCCCGGCGTGACCTCCACCCTGCTCTCCCCTGATCAGGCGCTCGTATACATGGGCAAGGTGCTGGAAAAGGAACCGCGCATTTCCGTGGCTGGTATTGCCGGTCCTGGCGATCCCTTTGCCAACCCGGAGGAAACCCTGGAAACCATGCGGCTCATCCGTAAAAATTTTCCGGAGACCATCCTCTGCCTGTCTTCAAACGGCATGAACGTGGCACCTTATGTACCGGAGATCGCAGAGATTGGCGTATCCCACGTGACCATCACCATGAACGCGGTGGATCCGGAGATCACCCAGCACATCTACGCCTGGGTCCGTGACGGTAAGGTGCTCTATCGCGGCAAACAGGCTGCAGAACTGCTCCTGGCCCGTCAGCTCCAGGCTATTGATCTGTTGAAGCAGCACGGCATTACCGTCAAGGTCAACACCATCGTCATCCCCGGCATCAACGATCATCATGTGCCGGTGCTGGCCGCCAAACTCAAGGAACTGGGCGTGGATCTGCTCAACTGCATTGCCATGATTCCCAACGCGGATACCGCCTTTGAGAACCTCTCTGAGCCCAGCAAGGAGATGATGAATTCCATCCGCAACGAGGCAGAGCAGTATCTGCCGCAGATGCGGCATTGCACCCGCTGCCGCGCCGATGCAGTGGGACTTTTGGATCATGACAAGTCCAGTGAATTCCGTGGCTGTCTGAACTCCTGCTCACAACTGCCCAAACCAGAGGAAGCGGTGCGACCCTATGTGGCGGTGGCAACGCTTGAAGGTGTGCTGGTCAATCAGCACCTGGGTGAGGCTAGCCGCTTTCAGATCTGGGGCGAGGATGGCAATGGCGGCTACAAGGTGATTGAGGATCGTCAGGCTCCGCCCACAGGCGGCGGTGTCCAGCGGTGGCACACCATTTGCCGGCTGTTGTCCGACTGCCGGGCCATCCTGGTCAATGACCTGGGTGACTCACCCAAAGAAATCTTAACGAAAAAAGGTATCCAGCCTGTCACCATGGCCGGTTTTATTGAACGCGGCCTGGAAGCGGTCTACACAGGCCGCGGCCTGAGCGGCCTGCAGGGCCGGATGCGGAAATGCTCTTCAAAAGGAGCCTGTGCTGGCGGCGGGAATGGGTGCGGCTGATTGAACCCCCTCCATCACCGCACTTCCCGCCGCTGGGGCGTAGGAGGGTGGAATCGCTTTTGAGCGGTTCCACCCAATTGTGCCCCATTTTTTTTTGCGGGGACTGGGTGTATGGTACTGGCCTGACGCCAGGTCCCAACCCTCAACATTGAAACCCTTTTCACATTCCAGGTATGCGTATGTTGCCTCACTATCTTGATCTCTCTGTCAAAGACTGCCTGGACAGTCACCCGCAGACCCTGCCCGTGTTTCAGAGCCTGGGTTTTCATGACTTTGACAATCAGCAGGTGCGCGAAAAGCTCGGCCCCTTTCTCAAGGTGCGGACACTTCTTAAATTCAAGAATATTGATCCCCAGAATTTTTTGAACCGCTGTCAGGCGGCTGCCCCCCCAGTGACTGAGCGGACCGCCAGTTCCACACCTGAGGAGATTCGCGCCGCCCAACCCACTCTGCTGGCGCTGCTTCCCTGCGGACTGAAAGTCTCACTCAATAATGCCCTGCAGACCTTTGCCGAGCAGCTGGCCAGCCAGGGCACGCCGCTTGCCTACCTGGCCGAGGGTAATGTCAACCACGAGCTTTCCTATTACCCTTACATCGATGCCGTGGACTCGGTGGACGAACTGCCGGACCTCATCCTCAGCTCGGACATCAACGCCTTTTACCACCACCGTTTTCTTTCGCATTTCATCGAACCGGGCCATTTCGCAAGCGTTAACGGGCGCATGGCTCCCTACATGGAGGAAATCGGCTTTGCCGATCCGCATGGCCATTTCACCATGTTCTGCGCCAACACCCTGGTCCTGGTGCGCGTGAAGGATGTGCGTCCGGAACTGGCAACGCCTTCATCCTGGGCCGAACTGCTGGAACCGCGCTACCGCAAATCCATCATCATGCGCGGGCAGGACGACTTCTTCTGCTCAGGCGTGCTTGTTCCCTTCTACCGGCTCTATGGTGAGCAGGCCATCCTGCAGCTGGCGGGCAATGTTTATGATGGGATGCATCCCTCCAAAATGGTGAAGATGATCGAGTCGCATGACCCGAACACCACGCCGTTTTACCTGATGCCCTGGTTCTTCGCGCACAAAATCAAAACCCAGGAGCGCATCGACATCGTCTTCCCCGAAGAGGGTGCATTCATCAGCCCGGTGCAGCTTTTGGTAAAAAAAGAGCGCCGCGAAAAACTGACACCAGTAATTGATTTTCTTATGAGCCGCTCCCTGCACCAGCACTGTACCAACAACTACTTTCCTTCACCGCATCCGGAGGTGCAGCCCAACCTGCCCGCGGACAAACGGCTGTTCTGGATTGGCTGGGATTTCATCTACAACCAGGATATCGAGTGGGTGAAACGGGAGATGGGCAACGCCTTTACCAAAGAGTACAGGCGCACCGGGAGCGGCACATGCAGCTGATCACGGTTGCCGGCCCGCCGTCCAGCGGCAAGACCTCGGTGCTGATTAAAACCCTGGAGGCGGTGATGGCCGAGGGGGTGCGCACCGGCGTCATCAAGTTCGACTGCCTGGTGACCGATGACGACGA
>DAIODL010000305.1:0-2690 GCA_036746815.1 Desulfobulbus sp. | reverse complement strand
ATCAAACTCCTCGATTTTCGCGAGATCATGCAGCAGTACGCCTGCCACCAGCATATCGCGGTCAACGAGCGGCTGATAATGTTCCGCCGCCCTGTAGGCCATGCCCACGATGGAAAGGGTGTGCTCAATCAAACCGCCGATGTAGGCATGGTGCATTTTTTTGGCCGCGGGCGCACGGTGGAACCTGGCCAGGGTCTCTCCCTGGAAAATGGCGTGCATCAGCGCCTGCAGGGATTTGTCCTCAAAGTTGTCGATCACCTGTTCCAGTTCACTCGCCATCACATCCAGGTGACGCGGACTGGTGGGCAGGAAATCAGCCAGATCCACCTCGTGATCCTCAACGCGGTCCAGGCCGCTGACCACCAGCTGCATCTGCTCACGGAAAGGCCTGGCAACGGCCTGTACCAGCACGAAACCGCCTTCCACAGCCTCCACGTCATACATCTGGGCGTTGTCCCACACCCGGGCCTCGACCTCGCCGCTGCGGTCCATCAGGGCGAGCGCCAGATAGGGCTTGCCGTTCTTGGTTTCCGCCAGATTTTTCCTGGCGACCAGAAACACATCCTGAAACTGCTGACCGTCACTCAGCTGATCGACAAACACTATTTTTTTGTGCGCACTCATGCAACCGGACTCCCTTCAAAGCTGCCGCAGGCCACACGGCAGAGCGTGCTCACACATTGAACCGAAAGAGGATACAATCCCCATCGGCAACCACGTATTCCTTGCCTTCAGAGCGTTGCAGCCCCTTGTCCCGGGCCACGGCCTCGGAACCGCAGGCCACGTAATCCTCGTAGGCAATCACCTCGGCGCGGATGAAACCGCGCTCGAAATCCGAATGGATCTTGCCCGCGGCGCCCGGTGCTTTGGTGCCTTTTCTGATGGTCCATGCCTTGGTTTCCTTCTCGCCCACGGTGAAAAAGGTGATCAGTCCCAAAAGGGCGTAACCCGCCTTGATCAGCCGGTGCAGCCCCGGCTCCTCCATGCCCATGTCGCTCAAGAACTCGCGCTGCTCCTCCGGAGCAAGGAGACTCAGTTCCTGCTCAATGGCGCCTGCGATCATCACCATGGAAGCTGATTCCGCCTCGGCCAGCTCCTGCAGCTTATCCACATAGCTGTTGCCGGTGCCCAGGTCCGATTCGTTCACATTGGCCACGTAGAGCACGGGTTTTGTGGTAAGCAGGCAGAGGTCACGCAGAACCTCGCGCTGCGATTCATTCTCCACCTCCAGGGTGCGCGCGGATTTGCCCTCATTAAGGAGCGCGTGCAGCTTTTCCAGAAAGCTGACCTCAGCCAGCAGTTTTTTGTCGCCTGATTTCGCCTGATTCCGGGTTTTGGCGAGCCGTCGATCCACGGTTTCCATATCCGCCAGCACCAGTTCCATGGTGATGATTTCCACATCGCGCCGGGGATCAACAGAACCCTCCACGTGCACGATATTGTCGTCGTCAAAGCAGCGGACCACATGCACCAGAGCGTCCACCTGGCGGATATGTCCCAGAAACTGGTTGCCGAGTCCCTCGCCCTTGCTCGCACCCTTGACCAGACCCGCGATATCGACAAACTCCATCTGCGTGGTCACCTTGTTCCGAGTCTTGACCAGGTCGGCCAGGATGTCAAGCCGGGGATCCGGTACCGGCACGATGCCCACATTGGGCTCAATAGTGCAGAATGGGTAGTTTTCCGCGGCAATGGCGGCAGCGGTCAAGGCATTAAAAATGGTGGATTTGCCCACATTGGGCAACCCGACAATTCCACAACGAAATCCCATGGCATCCTCAAAAAAAGACTCTATCGGGCTGAAAGCGGAGCACGCCGCCCTCATTCCGGGTATATTCAAAAAAATTCCGGCACAAGCGGTGCCTTGTGATACACCATCTATAAGATTTTGTGCAAGCAGTTATGAAACAAGACCTTTTACTCCGCAATTGCATGATCCTGCCTGTTCCCGGGCAGGACACCATCATCGAGAACGGCTATATCGCCGTGCACGCGGGCCGCATCACCGAGACAGGGCCCATGGAAACTTGTCCAGCTTATATGGCCGACACCGTGATCGAAGGCAAAGGGCAGCTGGCTATGCCCGGGCTGGTGAATGCGCATTGCCACGCACCCATGACCCTCTTCCGCGGACTGGCCGATGATCTGGCGCTCAGCCAGTGGCTCCAGGAACATATCTTCCCGGCAGAGGCCAGGATGGTCAGCCCGGAAATGGTGTATCTGTGCAGCAGACTTGCCGCCGCGGAGATGCTCCTGAGCGGCACCACCACCGTGGCGGATGGGTATTTTTTTGAGGGCGAGGTGGCGCGCGCCTGCATTGATGCGGGCATGCGCTGCATCGCAGCCCAGGCAGTGCTTGATTTTCCGGCGCCCGGCGTTCCGGATCCGAAACGCAACATTGAGTCGACCAGAGTATTTCTAGAAGGGCATCTGGGACGTTCATCCCTCGTGACGCCGGCTGTGTTCGCGCATTCTCCCTACACCTGCTCCAATACCACCCTGCAGGCGGCCAAGGCGCTGGCGCGGGAATTTCAGGTACCTTTTTTTATCCATGTGGCGGAAACCAAGGCGGAACTGGGACAGATAGCCCAGCCGCTCGGGAAAAGCGTGGTGAAGCATCTGGCAGCCCTGGACATTCTTGACGAGAACACCATCTGCGTGCACGGCACCAGGATGGACGGGGACGAAAT
>DAIODL010000304.1:0-2697 GCA_036746815.1 Desulfobulbus sp. | reverse complement strand
CCTGGGGCGTATCCGGGCGGAATGTAAGGTCGATTATTTTCGGGCGGCAATGCTTAAGGCCTTTCTCATTCGGAACAAAAAAATGGAGATTCCCATGTATTACGATTCTGACAGAAATGACGTGCCCTATGTGCTCGGCGGTCTGTTTGCTGTTCTTGAAAAGGCACAGATGGATGCCATTCCAGGAACAAACGCCACCATGAAAGATCGTTTTTTTGCCTCTGCTCCGGCAACTCCGGCCCGGGTATTCCCCCTGCTGCTGAAAAACGGAGCCAACCATATTGCCAAGTTACGCAAGGATCCGACAAAAGCGGGACTGGCCATCATTCTGGAAAAATCCATTCAGGATGCCGTCGCCGGTCTGACCAATTTTCCCCCTGCAATGAATCTCAATGAACAAGGGCTTTTTATGATCGGTTATTACCAGCGGATGAAAGACTTTTTTACCAGCAAGAAGACCAGCGCCAATACGGCCGAGGAGAAATGAACATGACAACTATTGCCAATCGTTATGAATTCGTGCTGCTCTTTGATGTGGAAAACGGCAACCCCAATGGAGATCCGGATGCGGGCAATACACCCCGTGTGGATCCGGAGACCGGATGTGGACTAGTGACGGATGTCTGCTTGAAGCGAAAAATCAGAAACCATGTGGCTCTAATGAAAGATGGAGCACCTGGATTCCGCATTTACATACAGGAAAAAGCAGTGCTCAATGTAACCAACCAAGAGGCGTATAAGGCATTTAACTTGACTCCAGAAAAGAAAAAATTGCCTAAGGATGTAGAAAAGGCTCGAGAGATCACTGGTTGGATGTGCACAAATTTTTATGATATCCGTGCATTCGGTGCGGTGATGACAACCGATGTCAACTGTGGCCAAGTCCGCGGGCCTGTGCAGCTGGCTTTTGCTAAAAGCGTGGAACCTATTTTTTCTCAGGAAATTAGTATCACCCGCATGGCCGTAACCACTGAAGCTGAGGCAGAAAAACAACAGGGGGATAACCGCACCATGGGGCGCAAGTATATCGTGCCTTATGGCCTGTATGTGGCCCATGGGTTTGTTTCCGCGCCCTTGGCGGAGAAAACAGGGTTTTCCGAGGAAGATCTGGCACTTTTGTGGGAGTCCCTCATCGACATGTTCGAGCATGATCGATCTGCTGCCCGCGGTCTGATGAGCAGCCGCAAGCTCTTTGTGTTCAAGCATGAAAACAGAATGGGCAATGCCCCGGCATCCAAACTGTTTGATCTCATCGATATTCATCGAGCCCAGGGTTCGACCGGCCCGGCCCGTTCCTTTACGGATTACGAGGTGAGTGTGGGCGATGTCCCGCCGGGTGTGGAGCTGGAGATAAAATTGTAATCCGGTATGACTGAACTGCTCAACGGAGCTGGATGTCTATGGAGTTTTCCCAATAACAGCAAGCCTTCACTTCTGATCATGGCACCATCATCCTCTACCAGACCGATGATGGACGAACAAGGCTGGATGTCCAACTGAGGGATGAAACCGTCTGGCTGACCCAGGCGCAGATGGCGGAACTGTTTCAACGCAACCAATCGGTTATCTCCAGGCATGTAAACAACGTTTTTCGTGAGGGGGAATTGCCACGGCAAAGCAATATGCAAAAAATGCATATTGCTTTGTCCGACAAACCTGTTGCGCTGTACAGCCTTGATGTCATTATCTCGGTTGGCTATCGTGTTAAATCGTACCGCGGTACCCAATTTCGTATTTGGGCCTCCTCTGTATTGAAAAAGTACCTGCTTGAAGGCTATATCCTTAACCAGCGACGGCTGGCAGATCAGGGGGTGGCTGAACTGCGCGGGGTTCTCGATCTTTTAGCTGCCACCTTGAAGCAAAATCAACTCACCAATACCAACGGATTGGCGGTGGTGGAGTTGGTCCGTCGCTATGGGCTCAGTTGGCAGATGTTGCTTCAATACGATGAAGATCGACTGGCTCTGCCCACCAATCTCCATCGACGGAAAACGAAGGATTTTGATCTGGTAGTGGTACGCCGGGGCATTGCCTGCCTGCGTGAAGAGCTGACTGCCAGAGGTGAGACCAGCGATCTTTTCGGCCAGGAACGTGGCAAAAGTCTGGCCGGCATTCTTGGTGCGATTCATCAGACCTTCGGCGGAGAGGATCTTTATCCCAGCGTTGAGGAAAAGGCAGCCCACCTGCTCTATTTCATGATCAAGGACCATCCTTTCAGCGATGGCAACAAACGCATCGGCTCCTTCCTCTTTCTCCTCTTCCTGCAGGAAAGCGGCTTGATCGATACGGTCCACCTTGATAACAAGGGGCTGGTGGCCCTGGCTCTGCTGGTTGCCGCCTCCGACCCGACCCAAAAGGATGGGGTCATCCGCCTCATCATCAATCTGTTGGGAGAGTCTTCTCCAGCTTCAGGGGTGAAGCAATATGGATGAAACGGTGCAAAAAAACGCAATCCAACCATTGCCCACACCGACACTGTATGACGAAGACGACCTCGTTATGATCTCCGCCCTGCAGCACTTCCTGTTTTGTCCGCGTCAATGTGCGCTGATCCATATTGAACAACACTGGCAGGAAAACAGGTTCACCGCTGAAGGGCGTATCCTGCATGAACGAGTTCATGGCGGCGGGCGGGAATCACGCCGTGACCTGCGGGTGGAATTTGATGTCCCCATCCGCTCGTTTCAACTCGGTGTG
>DAIODL010000303.1:0-2715 GCA_036746815.1 Desulfobulbus sp. | reverse complement strand
GCACGATATCAATGCGCTCGCCCTGCAGCTCCTGCACCACGTTCTGCACACGGGAGCCTTTGAGGCCCACACAGGCGCCCACCGGATCTACATCCGACTCAATGGAGGACACCGCAATCTTGGCACGAAAGCCGGGTTCACGGCTGGCACCCATGATCTTGACGATACCCTCGGCAATCTCCGGCACCTCGACCTCAAACAGCTTAATAAGGAACTCGTTGCAGGTACGGCTGAGAATAAGCTGGGCATCGCGGTAACGGCCGCCTTCGCGGACATCGTGCCGCACTTCCTGCAGATAGGCGCGGATGCGGTCGCCCTGTTTGTAGGAACGTTTGGGAATCTGGCCATCACGGGGCAGAAGAGCGTCGGTGCGGCCAAGATTGATAATCATGTCGCCACGCTCAAACCGCTGTACAATACCATTGACAATGGAACCCTCGCGGTCCCGGTACATGTCGAAAATGACATCACGTTCGGCATCGCGCATGCGATGAATAATGACCTGCTTGGCGGACTGGGCAGCAATACGACCGAGATCGGCGATATTGTTCATCTTTTCGCCCAGATCATCTTCAAGCTCTGCTTCAGGGTCCAGATGACGGGCCTCTTCCAGGGAAATCTCGGTTTCCTCATCCAGCACTTCATCCACAACGGTGCGATACTGGAACACCTCCACCTCACCCAGTTCCTCGTTGAACTGGACCTCGATTTCTCGGCGGGTACCGTATTTTTTGCGGACCGCAGAACGAACCGCCTCTTCTATGGCATCGATCAACAGGGAGCGATCAATACCCTTATCCCGGCAAATCTGATCGACAATGCGTTTTAAACTCTCTGCTCCAACCATGCTTTACTCCAAAATGTAGGCACCAGTTTTTAAACCCCGCTCAGATGCAGGACAACCTGCACCTGGGAAGCAACGCCATTACAGCGTCAACCTGGCCCTGACAATATTTTCCAATGCTATACGGACGGTTCCGCCCTCCTCCTTGTCCAGAAGAACGGTCTCGCCATCCAGCCCCTGCAGCACTCCGACGAACACATGCCCGCCATCTTCCAGGGGCTCCCGCAGTTTGATCCGCGCCAGACGGCCGACAAACCGCGTAAAATCTTTTTTCGTTTTCAATGGCCGTTCCAGGCCTGGAGAAGAAACCTCCAGGTGGTAGGCGTGATGAATCAGGTCTTCCACTTCCAGGTGGGCCCCGATCTCGCGGCTGAAAGCGGCACAGTCGTCAATGGCGACGCCGCCCTCTTTATCAATAAAAAACCGCAGAACCCAGCCCTGTCCTTCACGCCGGAACTGTACCTCAACCAGCTCCATCCCCATATCCTGCAAAAGGGGTTCTGCAAGCCCCTGGATGGTCGCCAGTAATCGATCCGTGGTCTCTTCCAAATCTACTCCAATGCTCCACTTGCAAGGTGCAGGCTCTTCCCGAAAACACCGGCGCGGCTCCTGCAACAAGGCAATAAAAAAAGCGGGCAGAGCCCACTTTCAAAAAACCGGTACACCCGGTGGTTCGATCCTGCTGGAACCGGAATCAGCCCGCCCGACGCGGAGGCAACTGCTTTGTGGAGCGGGCAACGGGGTTCGAACCCGCGACCCCAAGCTTGGGAAGCTTGTGCTCTGCCAACTGAGCTACACCCGCCCGACTGATTCCTCGAGAAATAATGATATTAGCGGATTCGTAAAAAAATGTCAAGCAACAACCATTTGTTGCTCCATGATTGTTTGGCAGAAACAAATTTATCACACTGTCAAAAATGTTGTCCACCGGCCTTTACCTGCACGTTATCGGCCAAAAAGTATTGGTCAATCTGCAGAGACGCCTGCTTTCCCCGTTTGAACAGGCCTGCTTTCCGTGTATAATCAGTGCCATGGAAGTTATCACATCACATATCGGCACCGATTTTGACAGTCTGGCCGCCATGGTGGCCGCCAAGCGGCTGTATCCCCACGCGGAACTGGTTTTTTCCGGCTCCCAGGAGAAAGGAGTGCGTGATTATCTGGCCCAGGAATTCCAGAATATCTATGTATTCAATAAAACAAAGCATATCGACAGTGACCGGCTCACGCGCCTGATCCTGGTGGACACCAGGCAGCCTTCCCGGCTCGGCGAGGCTGCCGCATGGCTTGCGCGCCCGCAGCTCTCCATTCACATTTACGATCACCACCCGGTCACCCCGGAAGACGTGCACGGAGAGATTGAAGAAATTCACGCCGTTGGCTCCACAACCACGGTGTTCGTCCGCCTGTTCAAAGAACGGGGCATCATCCCTACGCCGGAGGAAGCCACCCTGATGGCCCTGGGCATCCATGCCGATACAGGTAATTTTCTGCACGTTTCCACCTGCGCCGAAGATTTGGAGGCCATGGCCTGGCTGATGGGCCACGGCGCCAATCTCGATATTGTCGGCCAGTTCGTGTCCCATGACCTCACCAGCGAGCAGGTTGCGCTGCTAAGCCGCCTGCAGGAGCAGGCCCATGTGTATGTCATCCACGGTATTTCGATTGTCATCTGCACGCTCACCGAGGAAAACTATATAAACGATTTTTCGCAGGTTGTGCAGCGCCTGATGACCATGGACAACCTGGATGCCCTTTTTACCCTGGTCAGCCTGGGGGAGCGGACTTCGCTTATTGCCCGCAGCCGTATTCCGGAAATCAATGTCGGCACTGTGGCAAGAGAGTTTGGCGGCGGCGGACACGCGTCAGCC
>DAIODL010000302.1:0-2718 GCA_036746815.1 Desulfobulbus sp. | reverse complement strand
GCAGGACCGTATCAATGTGGTCCCAGGGAAATACAGGGAAAATCTTCTAACAATACTGAGGGGTTGGTTCCATGGTCACTCTCCTTGCAGTCCATCAATAATACTTTGTATTTTCTGAAAAATATTTTCCTGAGCAGAATAGGGTACCACCAGCCGCCGGTCAGGTGTGAACCGAATGCCAGACTGCGTGCCTTTTCCTTTGGATGCGGATTGAATCATGGCCAGCAGCCGATCCGGATTCACCTGCGCATGCTCAACAAAGCTGAACACCAGGACCTCCGGTGACTGCTCCAGTTTGTTCACACCCAGTTGCCGACACTGCTGTTTGAGCCCGATAATGGTCAAAAGCATGTGTGCCTCCTGCGGCAGCTCGCCATAGCGGTCCACCAGCTCCGCCTCTATATCCGCCAGATCCTCGGGCGTGCCGAAGCCAGCCATGGATATCCGCCGGTAGGCCTGATACCGCTGACTGGTATCGGCAATATAGCTGTCCGGCAGAAAGGCAGCGACCCGGAGCTTGATTTCCGGATCCAGGTCTTCGGTGACTTCCAATTCTTTTCCTTCCAGAGCCCGGCGTTTCAAATCCGCCACTGTTGACTGCAGCAGTTCCAGATACAGGTCATACCCCACCGCGGCAATATGGCCGGACTGAGAAACACCGAGAAGGTTACCGCCACCGCGGATCTGCAGGTCATTCATGGCCAGCTTGAAACCGCCGCCCAGTTCAGAACAATCCATAAGGGCACGTAGCCGCTGCTGGGCATCGGGAGAAAGATGATCCAGTGAATTCACCAGCAGATAGGCATAGGCCTGCCGGTTCGACCGGCCCACACGGCCACGAAGTTGATAGATATCCGCCAGCCCCAGGTGATCGGCCCGGTTGATGATAATGGTGTTGGCATTGGGGATATCCAGACCGGACTCGACAATGGTGGTGCAGACCAGCACATCAAGCTCATGGTTGATAAACCGCACCATCACGTCCTCAAGCTCCGCCGCTCCCATCTGTCCGTGGGCGACACCCACGCGGGCAAGCGGGACCAGAGAGGCGATATTTTCCGCGACGCGCTGAATGGACTGCACCCGGTTATGCACAAAAAAGAGCTGGCCGCCCCGTTCAAGCTCCCGGATCACCGCTTCCCGAATGACCAGTTGATCAAACTTGGCGAGAAAGGTCTTCACAGCCCGGCGTTCCTGCGGCGGCGTGGAAATCACGGACAGATCCCGGATGCCCAGAAGCGACATCTGCAGTGTACGCGGAATGGGGGTGGCTGTCAGGGTGAGTACATCCACACTCGCCTTCAATTTCTTAATCTTTTCCTTGTGTACCACGCCAAACCGGTGTTCCTCGTCAATAATTAACAGTCCCAGTTTGGCAAACTGAATATCCTTGGACAAGAGCCGGTGCGTGCCCACCACGAGATCAATGGTACCGGCCGCCAGACGGGCAACAATTTCCTTCTGCTGTTTAGTGGAGCGGAAGCGGTTGAGACAGGCGATCTCTACAGGAAAGGAGGCAAACCGCTCCCGGAATGTGGCGGCATGCTGCTCCGCAAGCACGGTAGTGGGCACCAGCATCGCCACCTGATAGCCATCCTCAATGACCTTAAATGCGGCGCGGGCCGCGACCTCGGTTTTGCCGTAACCAACATCCCCGCAGATGAGCCGGTCCATAGGCTGATCATGGGTCAGGTCATTGAGTACATCGTCAATGGCCTTCGCCTGCCCACTGGTTTCATCATAGGGGAAAGATTCTTCCAGCTGACGGTACAGATCGCCTGGAGGAGTAAACCGGTGCCCTTGGCGCATGGCCCGTTTCGCGTAAATATCCAGCAGGTCCTGGGCAACCTTCCAGACCGCCTCACTTACTTTTTTCTTGGTGGACAGCCATTTCTGCGATCCCAGGCTGTCCAGTTTCGGCTCCTGGTCAGTCAGCCCCTGATACCGGCTGACCCAGTGCAGCCGGTCGACCGGCACATAAAGTTTATCCTCATCCCGGTAACTGATCAGCAGGAAGTCGCCCCGCTGGCCGGAAAACTCCATATTGACCATACCCTGAAACACGCCGATACCGTGGTCGCGGTGAACGACAAAGTCTCCTATGGACAACTGCTCAATCTGGATCGGCTGTCCATGCTGCTCGCGGCGGCGTTTGCTGCGCCCGGAACTGAGCCGCTTTTCGCCAAACAATTCAGAGGCGGAAAGAAAATGCAGCTTTTCATCCGGCAGGTCAAAGCCCCTGGTCAGCGGTTGTTCATAAAAGTGGACCAGGGATTTATCCTGCATGGCCGCAGGAGTCCAGGGAGAGGGATGCACCACGGACTGAACCTGATAGTGACCGAGCAGTTCGCGGAGATGATCTCCCTGCCGTGCAGACCGGCAGGCCATGACCACACCTTCATGCTGTTCGTGCCAGCCAGCCAGCCGGTCAGCCAGCGGGGCCAGCAATCCCCGTTTTTTGCGCTGCAGCTCAATTTCCTGGGCGAGCAGACCATGATCACTACACTGGAACATGAGGGTGTCGACCTGCCCCTCCGGGTCAGGGAGCATGTTGATACGAGCGGCAAGACGCTTTTTGATAATAGCGTCGTATTCACTTGCAGTAACAAAAAGGTCGTCCGGTGGTAAGGCGGCTGTTTGCTCCGCCCTGGCCTCCTCGTAGTTGGCCTGAATGCGGTCTCTGACCAGTATGGTTTTGCGCCCAACCGCTGGCCCATC
>DAIODL010000301.1:0-2720 GCA_036746815.1 Desulfobulbus sp. | reverse complement strand
AGAGGTGGGGCTGCCCTGCGTGGTGAAGCCGGTGCGCCAGGGTTCCTCCATCGGCATGTCTATTGTACAAAAGGCTGAAGAGCTGCCCGCAGCCCTGCAACTTGCGATCAAACATGACAGCGAGGTTATGGTGGAGGCCTATATCAAGGGGCGGGAGCTGACCGCAAGTGTCCTTGGCAATGACAACCCGGTGGCCCTGCCGCTGATTGAGATCATTCCCGACAGCCGCTACACCTTTTTTAATTATGAGGCCAAGTACCAGCCCGGTGCCACCAACGAGGTCTGCCCGGCTCCGGTGGAGGATAAGGTGCGCGAGAAGGCGCAGCGGTACGCGCTGATCGCCCATAGATGTCTGCAGCTGCGGGGCTACAGCCGCACGGATATGATTTTAAGCGGTGATGAACTTTACATCCTGGAAACCAACACCATTCCCGGGATGACGCCGACCAGCCTTATGCCGCAGGCCGCGGCCGAGGCGGGCATTCCTTTTGCCGAACTGCTTGACCGGCTGATTACGCTTGCCCAGGAAAAGCCTGGACGCTTTAAATCCTGAAAGTCGCAGGTCATAATCAAAAACGGCCGCTCCGGAATCACCGGGGCGGCCGTTTTTTTGTGTGCAGGGAAAACCTGTTAAAACCGGCTCTGGAAATAGGGCTCCAGCACCTTGGGAATTTTGATGCTGCCGTCTTCCTGCTGATAATTCTCCATAACCGCCACCAGGGTACGGCCCACTGCCAGGCCGGAACCGTTTAAGGTGTGCACCAGACGGCTTTTTTTCTCGTCCTTGGGACGATAGCGGATACCGGCACGGCGGGCCTGGAAATCAAGGAAGTTGGAGCAGGAGGAAATTTCCCGGTAGGTGTTCTGCGCGGGCAGCCATACCTCAATGTCATAGGTCTTGGCCGACGAAAATCCCAGATCGCCGCTGCAGAGGGTGATGACCCGGTAAGGCAGTTCCAGGAGCTGCAGCACCTCTTCGGCGTCAGCTACCAGTTTTTCCAACTCATCCCAGGAATCCTCGGGCTTGGTGAACTTCACCAGTTCCACCTTTTCAAACTGATGCTGGCGGATGAGCCCGCGGGTATCCTTGCCGTATGATCCCGCCTCGGAACGGAAACAGGGGGTGTAGGCGGTGTACTTGATGGGCAGGTTGGCCTCGTCGATGGTTTGACCGGCGAAAATGTTGGTCACCGGAACTTCGGCGGTGGGAATCATCCACAGGTCCCAGTTTTCGATTTTGAAGAGATCCTCTTTGAATTTCGGCAGTTGGCCGGTACCGGTCATGGTTTTGCTGTTGACCATGAACGGCGGCAGCACTTCGGTGTAGCCGTGGCGCTGGGTGTGCAGGTCGACAAAGAAATTCACCAGCGCGCGGGAGAGCCGTGCCGCAAAACCCCGGAGCAGGGCAAAACGGGCGCCGGACAGGCGGGAGGCGGTCTCGAAATCCAGCATCCCCGAGGGCTCGCCAAGCTCCCAGTGCGGTTTGGGGGTGAAGGGGAAGGTAGGGGGGGTGCCCCAGCGCCGCACCTCCACATTGTCTGCGTCTGTGTGGCCATCTGGCACGGAATCATCGCAGAGATTGGGGATGGACATGATACTGTCCTGCAGGCTTTCTTCAATGGCCGTAAGATCGGTGTCGAGTTCCTTGATTTTATCGGAAACCGTTCGCATATCCGCGATCATGGGCTCGGCTTCCTCATGTTTTCCTGCCTGCTTGAGACTGGCAATGGTTTTGGATACCTGATTGCGCTGATTCTTCAACGCCTCGGTTTCAGCAATCACCGCCAGGCGGCGCTTGTCGGTCTCGGCAAAACGGTCTATAAGCTGGGGATCAACATTGCGGAGCTGGCTTTTGCGACGCACCAGTTCCAGGTTTTCCCTGACAAAACGTAATTCAAGCATGATATCGTCTGTAAAAATTTGGTGAACAGAAGAAGGATGTGTATCCTCCGTAATGAGGCGGTAACTCCGCGATTGTTTCCGCTTTTATCACGGCATCCGGGGAAACGCAACGGGTATTCAATTGCTTTTATCCCTCTCATTTGCTATTTTTCCGCTTTGCTGCATGTTTTTTGAGATTCTTTGTTTTCCTTGTGCCTGCCATGAATGCATCACTGAAATCCT
Source organism: Desulfobulbus sp. (assembly GCA_036746815.1). Classification (GTDB taxonomy): domain Bacteria; phylum Desulfobacterota; class Desulfobulbia; order Desulfobulbales; family Desulfobulbaceae; genus Desulfobulbus. Next base: position 596 of record DAIODL010000301.1, on the reverse strand, counting down.
TAGCCGTTTTTTTGGGTGAACTCCGTCATTCGGTGAGGACGCTTGGCCTGCTCCTCTTCAGCTGCACGCTGCTGCTGTTTTTTGTTTCAAATCACCTCTTGGTGAACTTTCAGCATCATCTGGGTGAGCATCTTTATTTCTTCACCGTGGCCGGGCCGTTTCTGGCGCATGTGAAAATCGCCTTTTTCAGCGCGCTCTACCTGCTGATGCCTTATCTCCTGTATGTGCTGTGGAAGGCGATGGGTAAACCGTTTCGCATCACCGGCCGCAGGTTGACTGTCTTTGTCGTCTCTACCAGTCTGCTCTTTTATATAGGCACGCTGTTCTGCTATCTGGTGACGCTGCCCTATGGTATCCAGTTTCTTTTGAGTTTTCAGTCCCAGAATCTGCATGCGGTGATTTCAATCAGCCGCTTTGTGAATTTTGTGCTGGTGTTTGTGCTCGGGTTTGGCCTGGTGTTCGAGCTGCCCGTTTTCATGGTGTTCACTTCCCAGGTTGGGTTGATTCCGCTGTCGGTGTACATTCGCAACCGGCGTTATGCCATCCTTATTATTGCAATTCTCGCAGCGGTGCTCACACCCACGCCCGATGTGGTG
>DAIODL010000300.1:0-2738 GCA_036746815.1 Desulfobulbus sp. | reverse complement strand
ACGTCACGGGCTCTGCCAGCCGCAAAGCCTCATCTATGCACGCTGCCGCACCGGTATCCTCACCTGCCGCCTGGGCAACACCAACCCGGTCAGCTGGTATGCCTGCGCAAAACAACATGGGTATAGCAGCAAGAAGCCGGTGGCAGGCTCGGTGATGATCATTGATATTCACCGTGAACGAAAAATCTATACCGGACATCCGGTGTATGTGGAATCCGTCAAGAAAAACGGGGAAGGCACATGGACCTTGCGTATCAGCCACACCAATTATGACCGCAAATGCCATCTGGATCAGGATGCCAAAGTCCATTTTTTCCCGCATACCATGACCGTAAATTTTCTTTCCGGTCCCTGGGCACCCTGGGCCAAACATCTGCGGGTGCTGGGATTTATTGTCCGTTGATTGCCCTTGCGTTATTATGCCTTCCCGCACCACCAAGAATAAAAAAGGCCGCTTCCCCGTGAAAAGGAAACGGCCTTTTTCATAAACAGAGAAAAAGCAGGAAGATTAGCCCAGATACTCCAGGGCAATCTTCAGCATGCGACGCACCGGTTCGGCAGCACCCCACAGCAGCTGATCACCCACGGAAAAGGCGCCCAGGTATTCAGGCCCGAAATTCAGCTTACGCAGGCGGCCCACGGGAATATCCAGCGTGCCGGTAACCCGGGCGGGGGTCAATTCACGCAGCGTTTCTTCCTTGGTATTCTCCACCAGATACACCCACTGGTTGTGGCTGACGATGGCCTCATTGATTTCTTCCAGCGGCACCGGCTGGTTGAGTTTGATAGTGAAGGACTGACTGTGACAACGCATGGACCCCACGCGCACACAGCAGCCGTCCACCGGGATAGCACCGGGAGCCAGCCCCAGAATCTTGTTGGTCTCGGCAATTCCCTTCCATTCCTCACGGGTTTGCCCCTGTTCCACGGCCCGGTCGATCCAGGGAATAAGACTGCCCGCCAGCGGCGCCCCGAAATTACTGATGGGGAACGCAGGATTGCGGATGGTGTCGATAACGTTGCGGTCAAGCGCGAGAATCGATGTAGACGCATTGTCCAGCAAAAATTCGGCATTTTCACCTATAAGACGCATCTGTTCCACCAACTCGCGCATATTTTTGGCGCCGGCACCGGAGGCAGCCTGGTAGGTCTGACTGTTAACCCACTCCACCCAGCCCTTGGCAAACAGGCCGCCCAAGGCCATGAGCATCAGGGAAACGGTGCAGTTGCCGCCAATAAATTTTTTGATACCACGGGCCAGTCCCTGCTCAATCACCGAACGGTTGACCGGATCGAGCACGATAAGGGAATCCGCGTCCATGCGGAAAGTGGAGGCAGCGTCAATCCAGTAGCCCTGCCAGCCCTTAGCTATCAGCTGCGGATATATATCCGATGAATAACCGCCCCCCTGACAGGTGACGATGATATCCATCTCCGATAAAAGCTGTACATTCAGTCCATCAAGCAGCTCATAGACCTTACCATCCACCGTGGGGCCATTTTGACCAGCCTGCGATGTTGAAAAAAAATGCGGTGTAAATCCCGTAAAATCCTTTTCTTCCTGCATCCGCTGCATAAGAACGGAACCCACCATGCCACGCCAACCGACAATTCCCACTTTTTTCATAACGTTCTTCCGCTTCAAAAGGAGCAAATGAAAATCTGCTTACTGCAGATCGAAATAACTTTTCAACTCATCGCCAATAACCGGCGCCACTGAATACACCTGCAACAACTCATCGCTGACTGTACCTGGGTAGGTGTCCGCCCCGATGATGCACTTAATGCCCTTATCAACAAAACGCTGCCGCGCATCGCCCGCCAGCACCAGATGCGTGGCCATGACCATCACCCCCACCGCTCCGGCCTGGTAGCAGCGATCCACGGTCTGCAGCATGGAGCCACCCGTACGGATCATGTCATCGCAGATGATGGCGGTGCGTCCGCGAACCGCGCTGGATAATTGCCCGACAATGGTCTTATCCACATCGTAGCGATCCTTGTTGGCCGCAGTGTGCGGACAGTCAAGCAGTCCAGCCAGCCGTGCCACCCGCTTGGAAAAGCCGTAATCCGGCGACACCAGCACGATGTTGTCCTGATGCAGCTGCTGGATCTTTTCCGCGGCCAGCCGTTCGGACCAGAGATGCCGGGTACGGATTTCGCCGGAATGCGCGTGCATCACCGCCTCGGAATGCAGGTCCACAAAGGCCACGAAATCGGGCCGGGCGTGAAAGATCTGGCGCGTGCGGGTGATGCCCTTGGGAATCTCGCCGGAATCGGGCTTGGCCCGTTCCATGGTGGAATAGCCCAGATAGGGAATCACCACATTCACGGACAGCGCGTTCCAGTAACGGGCCCCGGAAATCAGGTCAATAAGCTCCTGGATCGAGGCGTCGTCCGGGGTACTGGCGATGATAACCAGGTCCTTGCCGGCAATATCCTGGGGAAACGCATGATAAATCTCACCATCGGCAAAGGTACGAATAATCATTTCAGTCACTGGAATATCCAGCTCCCGGGCCACCCTGGTGGCCAGATTCGTGGTGGAGCGGTTACTGATCAGCACCATGTTTTTTCGTGTCGACATGCCTCTCCCTCCCTTTTCGTGTTGAGTTTTCACTGGAAACTGTGTTTTCCCAAGCCTCCCGACCCTTGCAGGGCAACAGCGCGTTCTCTCGTCTCAGCCCGCCGCAACAGCGCTGGCAATGGCATCACCCATGGCTTTCGTGGAAACCGGA
>DAIODL010000299.1:0-2748 GCA_036746815.1 Desulfobulbus sp. | reverse complement strand
GATTTATGGGGCAAGCCGCATCCTCACCCCGGTGGGAGCCGGTCTCTGTCTGTTCAGCGCCGTGATTGCAGTGATCTTTATCAGACATCAACTGCAGCATCCATCCCCCATCTTTGATCTGCGCCTGTTTTCCGCCAACCGGACCTTTGCTTTCTCCAGTCTTGCCGCCCTGCTCAATTATTCGGCCACCTTTGCCGTGACCCTGATGATGAGCCTGTATCTGCAGTATCTGCATGGCATGACCGCGGAGACTGCCGGATCGGTGCTGATGATCCAGCCGCTGGTCATGGCGTTTGGTTCACCGCTCACGGGGCGGCTTTCGGACCGTGTCGGTTCACGGGGCCCGGCCACCATCGGCATGGCGCTCACCTGCACGGGAGTGCTCTTTTTTTCCCTGCTGCGGGCGGATACGGGACTGGGGTGGATCATTGCCAACCTCTTTTTGCTGGGGACCGGCTTTTCGCTGTTCAGCTCACCCAACATGAATGCCATCATGGGGTCGGTGGAGAAAAAGGATTACAGCCTCGCCTCGGAAACCGTGTCCATCATGCGGCTGCTTGGGCAGATGACCAGCATGGCGACCATGACCATCGCGCTTTCCCTGATTATCGGCAAACATGAAATCACGCCGCAGTATTATCCACTGTTTCTGCATAGCCTGCATGTGGTGTTCACTGTTTCCGCGCTTTGTTGTTTCACCGGCATCTTTTTTTCATGGAAGCGGGGGAAAAAGCAGCCTGACTGAGGGACAGCTGCAGAGGGGAGCGTTCACCGCGCCGCGTTTTACGCAGGCATTGCCATCCAGATGCAACGAGGCGGACTATCCACGGGGATGAAATTTGTGATGAATCGCCTTGATGCGGTCGGTGTCCACGTGTGTATAGATCTGCGTGGTGGCAATATCGGCATGGCCCAGCATCATCTGCACGGCGCGGAGATCGGCGCCTCCGGCAAGGAGATGCGTGGCAAAGGAATGGCGCAGCACATGGGGACTGATTTCCTTGGTGATGCCGGCAGCCCTTGCCATTTCGCGAATGATCTGCCAGAAACGGTTGCGGGTCATGGCCTTGCCACGGTTTGAGCAGAAGAGCAGGGGGCTTGATTTTCCTTTCAGCAGAAGCGGCCGGGTCTGTTCCAGGTATTCCTGCACAATGGCACCGGCAGTGGTGGAAAAGGGCACCATACGCTCCTTGTCACCCTTGCCCAGCACACGCAGATGACCGGTGGTCAGATTGCAGCTGGTGACCGGCAGGTTGACGAGTTCCGAGACCCGCAGGCCCGAGGCGTACAAGAGATTAGCCATGGCATAGTTGCGCAGTGCAAGCGGCGAGGGCCTGGTGGGACGACGAAGCAGCGCGTCGACTTCCGCCTCGGTCAACACTTTGGGGAGCGTCTGGCCGATTTTTGGGGTGTCGATATCGGTCAGGGGATTCTGACTGATCAGGTTCTGCTGCTGGAGAAACTGAAAAAAGGCGCGCAGCGCGGCCAGGCGGCGGGCATTGGAGCGGGCACTGATGTGCTGCTGGTGGCAGGTGAGAAAATACTGCTGCACCTGCTCGCGGGTAACCTTTGCCAGATCCCTCTTCCCCAGGAATTGGAGGAAAAAGTGCAGGTCAGCCGCATACGAGGTCACAGTGTTGGCGGCCAGGCGCCGCTGAATGGTGAGGTGCTGCAGAAACCGCTGCAGCAGAGCCAGTGAGGAGTTCATGGCAGGCCTCCTGACAAGAGAGGGGTGGCGTCCCTTCAGGCGCGCCATAAAAAAAACCCCGGCAGAACCGGGGCTTTTTTATTCAACCGCGATTTTTAATCCGATTGAACTTGCGAAGTTTACGCAGGGCTTCCGCAGCTTTACGGCGTTTTTTTACGCTGGGCTTCTCATAATACTCGCGCCGCTTCAACTCGCGTTTGATACCATCGATCTGCAGTTTCTTCTTCAGCTGCCGGATCGCGTATTCAAGGTCACCTCTGACATCTACTTCGATCATGTTGCATCACTTCCTTTGATGTTGGCCGAAGCCTTTAATAAGAATGAAATCGTAAACACGATAAACTAGTCGGTTTATAGGTGGTTGTCAAATCAAATTGCTGAACCTGTGGGCTTATTCTTCCATGCCGAAACGTCCTCTTTTGAGGATATACGCGCAGTGCCGGGCTGCCCTTTTCATTGTTTTTCTCCATGGGAATGATAAGATGCCAAAAAAACAGTATGGCCCATGCAGACGATGGAGGTCGAATATGGCAAAAATACGCTTGGCACTGATTGCCGGTGGAGTGTCGGATGAACGGGAAGTCTCGCTGCGCGGTGCCGATGGTGTGGCCAAGGCGCTTGATCCAAATAAATACGAGGTGGTGCGCTACGATCCGGCAACGGACCTGGCACGTATTGCCGCCGATGCCGACAAGATTGATGTGGCCTTTCTCCTGCTGCACGGGGTGCACGGTGAGGATGGGACCATTCAGGGTTTTCTCGATCTGCTGGGCATTCCTTATCAGGGAGCGGGTGTGCTGGGAAGCGCCCTGGCCATGGACAAGAATCTGGCCAAGGTCATGTACAAACTTGCCGGGTTGCCGGTGGCGGCCTGGGTCATGGTGGAGCCCGAGGATCTGCAAGATTCCTCGCGCATTTTGAAAGAGGTGGGGCTGCCCTGCGTGGTGAAGCCGGTGCGCCAGGGTTCCTCCATCGGTATGTCTATTGTGCAAAAGGCTGAAGAACTGCCCGCAGCCCTGCAGCTTGCGATTAAGCATGAC
>DAIODL010000298.1:0-2761 GCA_036746815.1 Desulfobulbus sp. | reverse complement strand
ATCACTTAAGCTGCGCGGCCGTTGGCGTGCTCTTTGGCCTTATCGCCGTGGAGCTGGCACATCTCCCCTGGTCGCGCACCGGCAAGCGGCTGACAGCCATGGCCGGTTTCCTGGGCATGCTGGTGGTCATCATGCCGCTGACCAGTCCTCCGCGTCCGGGCGACACCCTCCTGCTTGTGCCGCTTTTCAAAGCCTGGCCGTTCAGCCTCGCCGGTGGGGTGCTGGCGCTGACCATTGTCGGCAAGGCGGTGGCCGTGGCCCTGTTGATGGAACCCATGCTGGCCACCGCGCCCCTGTCGCGCACCCTGCAGGGATTTTCCGATCTGGGGCTGCCCGCCGCGCTCACCCAGATGATTCTCCTTTGCCACCGTTATATCTTCGTGTTTCAGCAGGAAATGCAGCGCATTCAGCAGTCCATGCGGCTGCGCGGCTTCGTTCCCCGCACAAACCTTGCCACGCTGCGCGCCCTGGGCAACAGCCTGGGCATGCTCTTCATCCACTCCTTTGAACGCACCGAACGGGTGTTTGATGCCATGCAGAGCCGCGGCTACCAGGGGCATTTTCCCGGGAGCACACGCCAGCAGGTGACTGCATCGGACCTGCTCAAAGGGGCCGGGGTACTGACATTGGGTCTGATCCTCATCATCATCGACCATCTCCTGCCCGCTGCCTGGTATTAAGCTGCCCATGAGCACCACAGCTTTCCGCACAAACGCCACGTCCGCCCCATCCCTTTTTTCCCTGGAACACCTGAGCTGCACCTATGGCGACGGCACACGGGCGCTTGCGGACATCAACCTGAGCATTGCCGCGGGTGACCGCATCGCCCTGGTGGGACCCAACGGGTCGGGCAAATCCACGCTCATCCGCCACCTGAACGGTCTGCTCCTGGCGACAGAGGGGACATGCCACTTTCAGGGTGAGGTCATCACTCAGGAAAACGCGCCCCGGCTGCGCAAAAAAATAGGCATTCTTTTCCAGGACCCGGACGACCAGCTGTTCTGCGCCAACCTGTATGAGGACGTGGCCTTCGGGCCCCGCAATCAGGGGAAAGGTGAGGCGGAAGTGGACCGGTTGGTGCGCCGCTCTGTGGAGGCGGTGGGGCTTTCGCCGGTATTGTTCAAACCGGCGCATCACCTGAGCTTTGGCCAGAAAAAACGGGCGGCCCTGGCCGCGGTGCTGGCCATGGAACCGGAGGTGCTGATCGTGGACGAACCGGCGGCCAACCTGGATCCCCGGCAGGAGGCCCAGGTACGCCGGCTGCTGGCCGAGTTTACCGGCACGCTTCTGGTCATCGAGCACGACCTGCTCTTTCTGTGGGACCTGTGCACACGGGCAGTGGTGCTGACCAAGGGGCGCCTGATGCACGACACCACCATGGAGGAACTGGCGGCCAGCCCCGCGTCCCTGCGCGAACACGGGCTGGACTGCACCTTCCGCTTCACCGGTGAGGGGCCGCGCGAACCGGTGCACCACCATCACCACCACCATTATGCCGCCACCCATGTGCACGCGGATTATGAAGATGCCCATGTGGCCGAAACCGAGCCGGACGCAATCCATGGACCGCTGATCGAGCTGCAGCATTTCTCGTATTGCTACCCCGATGGCAGCGCCGGCATCACGGACATCAACTTCAGCCTCTTTGCCGGGGAAACCGTGGCCCTGGTCGGCGAGAACGGGGCCGGCAAATCCACCCTGGCCCGTTGTCTGCTGGGCCTCCTGGCGCCCCAGCCGGGGGGCGGCACCTTCCTGCTGGACGGCCATCCCCTGACAATGGCGGATACGCGCCGTCTCTGGCAACGGGTCGCCCTGGTGCCGCAAAACGCGGGTGAGTTACTCTTCTGTCCCTCCTGCCGGGAGGAGGTGGCCTTTGGGCCGCAACAGCTGGGGCTTGCGGCTGATGTTGTGGCACAACGGGTGCGGGAGGCCCTGGCTCTGGTGCGTCTGCAGTCCATGGAGGAGCGGGTGCCCCTGCACTTAAGCGGCGGCGAGCGCAGGCGCCTGGCCCTGGCCGCCGTGCTCAGCCTGCATCCGGAGGTGCTCATTCTCGACGAACCCACAGCCAGCCTCGACCCGCAGGGCGAAGAACTGCTGGTGGACATCCTGCCGCAGCTGCCCATCACCAAGGTGCTCATCACCCACGACCTTTTTTTCATCCACCGCCTGAGCCGACGGACCGTGGTACTGCATCAGGGCACAGTCATCCGCGATTACGCCACCAGCGCCTTCATGCAGGATGAACAGCTACTGGCGGTGAACGGCCTGGACTACACCTACAAGAACAGCCAGTTGGAAGCACTCAGGCAGTTGCAGCATGAGCGGGAAGAGGGGAGGCATGAGAGGTGTGAATGATGAGATTTTTTGTTCAGGATCAAGGCATACGAAAAAAATTACCGCAGGTATATAGTCAATATTCCGATGATAATTTTTTGAACATAACACAGAGACCGGGCAAAAAAGCAATTATTCAGCGCTGGCTGCAGCCGGGGCCTTGCAGACGGCTACAGCCATCACTGCCGGGGATCACCTGGATGCGCACGCCGATGCGGTCCTGCAGCTGCGGCACATGCGAGATGATACCGATCAGTTTGCCGTCCTGCTGGAGTTCGGCAAGGGTCTGCAGGGCGGTGTCCAGGGATTCCTCATCCAGGGTGCCGAAGCCCTCGTCCAGGAACAGGGAATCCACGCGGATGCTGTGACCTGCCATGGCAGAAAGCCCCAGGGAGAGCGCGAGGCTGACCAGGAAGCTCTCGCCGCC
>DAIODL010000297.1:0-2769 GCA_036746815.1 Desulfobulbus sp. | reverse complement strand
GCCTAACCTCGATGCGCCACCCCGTGGGCAGGCGTCCCGGGTTGGGGCGAAGTCAGCGGAAAAGAATGTGAACTGTCTGAGCGCAGCGAGTTTTCACATTCCCGCTGAATTCGTTCCAACCAAGGAAAAAACGCCTGACTGGGGTGCCCTTTCTTTTAGTTCGTTTTCTTTGGGCAAGCAAAGAAAATGAACACTCAAAGTGAAGGAAAATCCTTTATTCTCCCCTAGTTACCAAACAGTGTCACCCATGTCCCTGGACGTATTTGTGCCCGATGTCCCCGAACTGTACACCTCCAACTATAACGTGTAATATCGTGATAAATTCTGCATTTATTCACTGTTCAACCTTACGTTACATCAGATGGATAGGTGACAAATGATTACCCGGCGCCGCTTCATTAAGTCCTTGAGTGCACTTTCTTTTGCTGCGAGTCAGCCATGGTTGGCAGAAGCGCAAGATTCCTCTGACTTTTCGCAACTTAAGAGGGGATATGCAGCGCGATTGAAAAAAATTCTGGCGGCTGGTGAACTGCCATATATCGATATCGAGAGCTCATGCAAAAGCGGGGAGCTGGATATTGATTCCATTGCCAGAAGCATGGATCAATTCAACATAGGACTTATGGCTCTTTCCGCGGATATCGGCAAAAAACAGTTTGAAAAAGGGGTACGGTTCGACAATCTGTCGGAAAGGCTGCTGGCCAGTTTTCCCGACCGCTTCATTCCTGTTGGGAACGGTGGCCAGCCGCCCGTTTTGACCAAGGCTTCTGATACCTTTCTTGATGCACAGGAAGATGCCGCCCGCAAAAAGAAAATCCTTCTTTTCGGGGAATATGAGTTTCGTCACTATCCTTCGTCCCGACAGGCCAAGCGCGGTGAGATGGACCGCGATGTCAACATACCGATCGATGGTCCTGTTGGGCATCGCGTGTTCAGCATGAGTGAAAAAACGGGAATTCCGTTTCAGATACACTATGAACCAGAGGACGAACTGCTGGCGCCGTTGGAAAAAATGCTCGCTCAGTATCCGCAGGCCAAAGTAATATGGTGCCACCTGGCACAGATACGCTACATCGAACGTGCATCGAAGTATACACCCGCATACATTGATGGACTGCTCAAGAGGTTTCCGAACCTGTATTTCGACACCGCATTTGCCGGTTCTCACTCGGTGTACCCCTTGAGCCAACAGAGGCATGCACGTGTGTGGGCGTTCGATGGCAGCCTCAAGGGCGAATGGCGCGACCTTATTGTGGCCCATTCGAAACGGATACTCTCGGCCCTCGACCTGGGCGCTGATCGCATACACCGCATCGCTGACTACAACCAGCGGCATAGAAATTTTCTCAATCACCTGCCCAAAGAGACACAACACCAAGTGGCATACCGGTCTGCCTGGTCGTTGCTCTTCCATGAGGAATTCGCATAAACAGACAGCCTCACCGTTTCAAGGAACGTGATCAAAAACGGGAGGCAAACACCTCCCACTTTTGTATTTACGCTTTCGGCATATTCGGGAACAACCGCTGACTGATCAGGGTGAGCAGGATGGCGAACACCATGGCCGCCGTGCCCAGGAGCACATTGTAATAGACCGGCGCGACCAGGGCCATCCGGATCATAAGGGTGGACAGGGCGTAGCCCGAGTTTCTGAACATCATCTTGTCCGAGGGGTGGAAACACTGGGATACCAGGACAATGAGAATATCGGTGAGAATGAGCTGCGTGTAAAAATCGTGCAGGAAATCCGGGGTATCGACGCCCATCAAATTTTGATAGATGGAGTAGGCGCCCATACAGACAAAGGAAAGCAGCAGAAAAAGGGAGATAGCCTTTTTCGACGCCACAAAGCTGAACAGGTCCATGCGCTGGCCATCGTCTTCACTGCGGCGCTGTATTTTGTAATACACGCCCAGTAACGCAAAAATCAGCAGCGCCCCAAACCCGCTGGCCAGAATATGAAGGATCTTATCCGCGTTGCCCTCATATCCCAGCGGCTCACCAAAATAGGACAGTTCCTTGAATGCACTCCTGATGAGGATAAGCGAAAGAATTTCGAACTGTTTACCCACGGAACGGGAAAAGGAACAGGGCAGCACGAAAATAAGGCTGATGACCTCCATCACCAGGATGACGGTAAAGGCGGCATGCACCGCGAAAAAATGATTCTGCGGCACCAGCGCGGCCAGGCTTAGCGGCAATAGTCCCTGTCTGCGCAGCTCAATGACACCCAGCCCCAACAGAAAAAAGAATACCAGCAGCACGGAAATTTTACGGTGCAGCATCTCGTGCTCATACATTTCCTGCAGGGGATCGAAAATATTATTAACCCCCGTGAACAGACGGTGCATGACGGTGAAATTAGCTCCGGCCTTTTTTATAAACACAGCGTCCTCAACAAAGTCTGATATAAAGGCGGCCTACTGCACGCCACCCATTCCTGTCTGACTGCCCCGTTCTCCGGAAAAAGTTCCCGGCAGCTCCACATCCCCGGGCACATCGGCTGTTTTTTCTTCCATCTCCCCCACCTGCACATTCACGGTGCTGGTGTAGAGCCGCATCAGTTCCACCCTGTCCATGGCCTCGCGCAGCGCCTCATTAATGGGCAGCCGGCGCGCGCCCAGGTTGGGGTCCATGGCGCTCAAGCGGATGCCCGCCTCGCTGAAAATGGGCAGGAGGCCTGGCTCCAGAGCTATCATGGCCTCGGCCCGGCTGAGCATGGATGGATCCGCGGCCCGCATTACCCGGCAGGCCGCCAGTTGCGGCTGG
>DAIODL010000296.1:0-2772 GCA_036746815.1 Desulfobulbus sp. | reverse complement strand
ATCCAGGAAGTGGAGCGTTTGGGCGGCATGGCCAAGGCCATTGAGACCGGCCTGCCCAAGATGCGCATTGAGGAGGCGGCCGCCCGCCGTCAGGCCGGCATTGACTCCGGCCGGGAAAAGATCATCGGCGTCAACACCTACTGCCTGGACAAGGAGGATGCACTGGACACCCTGGAGGTCGACAACACCGCGGTGCGCGAGGCACAGCTCAAGCGGCTGGCCAAGCTTAAGGCCGAGCGCGACGGGGCCAAGTGCCAGGCAGCCCTGAACGCCCTGACCGAGTGCGCCAAAACCGGCGAGGGCAATCTGCTGGGACTGTCGATTGAGGCGGCGAGAGCGCGGGCTTCGCTGGGGGAGATCAGTTTTGCTCTGGAAAAAGTGTGGGGGAGGCATACGGCCGTGATTCGATCCATTTCCGGTGTGTACAAGTCCGAGTTCAGCGACAAGGAAGAGGTGCAGAAGGTCATCGACATGACCAAAAAATTCGAGGAGATCGAAGGGCGGAGGCCGCGTATTATGGTGGCCAAGCTCGGGCAGGACGGGCATGACCGCGGAGCCAAGGTCATTTCCACCGCCTTTGCCGACATGGGTTTTGATGTTGATATCGGCCCGCTGTTCCAGACCCCGGAGGAGGCGGCCCGGCAGGCGGTAGAGAACGATGCCCATATCATAGGATTCAGCTCGCTCGCCGCCGGTCACAAGACCCTTTTGCCTGCCCTGGTCAACGAATTGGAGAAGCTGGGACGGCCAGACATCATGTGCGTCATCGGTGGCGTCATTCCGGCGCCAGATTACCAGTTCCTGCGAGAGCATGGTGCTGCAGCCATTTTCGGCCCCGGCACGGTCATCCCGGTGGCGGCCATGAAGATTCTGGAGGAATTGATGGAACGATTGCACGCTGAGTGAGGAGGGGACGCATCCTCAGGGGCATCCCGGAGTGTAACTTGCAGGGGATGCCCCTTAATTCAAGCACAAGGAGAACACATGACAGCGAACACCAATAAGCCGGAATGGGCACCTGAAGGCAATTGTGAAGGTTTTGCCTGTCGGGTGATGGATGGCGTGGCCGCCGGACACGATGGTATCAGCAGCTACAGAGGGACGGAGGCTGGCGACAAACCGGTGGTCAGCCCCCGCCGGCCGCGACTGAGTGTGCAGGACTATGCCGATGGCGTGCGCCGCGGGGACCGGGCCATCCTCGGCCGGACCATCACCCTGGTGGAGAGCAATGCGGCCCAGCATATTGAGCAGGCCCAGGAGGTGCTGAAAGTTCTCCTCCCTTACACCGGCAACTCCATTCGTATCGGCATTACCGGGGTTCCGGGGGTGGGCAAGTCGACCTTTATCGAATCCTTTGGCTGCTTTCTGATTGAGCAGGGGCACCGGGTGGCGGTGCTGGCGGTGGATCCGTCCAGCTCCATTTCCGGTGGTTCGATCCTGGGCGACAAGACCCGCATGGAGCGGCTGAGCCGGGAGGAGCACTGCTTTATCCGTCCGTCGCCCGCCGGCACCACACTGGGCGGCGTGGCGCGCAAAACCCGCGAAACCATGCTGGTCTGCGAGGCCGCCGGTTTTGATGTGATTCTGATTGAAACCGTGGGCGTGGGCCAGAGTGAGACCACGGTCCGTTCCATGGTTGATTTTTTCCTTCTGTTGATGCTGGCCGGTGCCGGCGATGAGCTGCAGGGCATCAAGAAGGGGATCATGGAATTGGCCGATGCCCTGGTCATCAATAAGGCGGACGGGGCCAACAAGCTGTTTGCCGAGACCGCCCGGGCTGAATATGAACGCGCCCTGCATTACCTGCAGCCCTCCACCGAAGGCTGGACTTCGCATGCCTATACCTGTTCGGCGCTGACCAATGAGGGAATTGACAACATCTGGAAGGTTATTTCGAAATATCGCGCAATCACGGAGAAATCAGGCGTTTTTGCGCGCCACCGCAAGGAGCAGAACATCAAGTGGGTCCACGATATGGTGGATGACCATCTGCGTTCACTCTTTGCCAAGCATCCGGGGGTGAACCGGATCATCAAGGATGTGGAGCGCAGCGTGGCTGACGGCGTGTTGCCAGCGGTGGCCGCGGTGCAGCAGTTGATCGCCGTGTTTGAGTGCAGTGCGAAAAAAACGTGAAAATCACTTTGAGGAGAAAGGCGTGCATACGAGAAACGGGATGCCACAAGAAACGAGCATCCGAAAAAGAAGTGTTATGCACAAGAACGCACCCGTGATTGTCCGGACGAGGCTGTCGTCCCCCCCGTTGAAACACCGACTGTCCGGGTCGCTTTTCCATGTTGAGAATCTGGAATCAGTTGCCATGTCACTGTGACGTTCTGTTTGCCGACGGAACGCTGCGTCAACTGTTGAACTGTTGGAATGGAAAAGTGGCCCGGGGCGGAAGGTGTCTGCACCAAAGCTGGTGTGTTCCCGGCAGATCACCGTTTCCCGGATTGTCCAGAGAACTACGCAGCAATCCTAAAAAGAGGAGGCAATATGCGCAAAGCACAAATCACCCTTGAACTGTCGGGCCAGACCCTGGAACATCTCCTTGTGCTCGCCCACCGACTGCATCGCCATCCCAACGACCTGACCGTTGATCTGCTCTATGCCGCCATTGAGGCATCTATGGAAAATACGGAGGCGCAGATGGCACTTGTCAAGCTGTCTTCCGATATGGCGTTACAGTGACGCGTGCAGAAAATGAATAGAGCCGTACAAGCGTGCACATGCGCTTTGGAGGGAGGTTCATCTGGACAAATCGATTCATTGAAA
>DAIODL010000295.1:0-2775 GCA_036746815.1 Desulfobulbus sp. | reverse complement strand
CGCTCGCCGTTATCCAGGCGCAGGTCAAAGGAACGGGTGAATCCCTGGATGAGCGGCTCGCCGAATTTGTTGCCGTAATCCGAGGCCCCGTTGCTGGCCTCGATTTCGATGTCCAGGGCGGAGGCCAGGCTGTCCGGGCAGGGGTAGTCGTTTTCCCACTCCAGGGGATAATCCGGGATATGGAGATTGGCCACGCAGTAGCCCGCGGTACCGGCCATGACCAGCCCGCCGCGGCCCGTGCCCTGCACGTCGCGGATACGGCCGCCGGTGCCGGTTTCAGCACCGGGAAAGGGAGCCACGCCGGTGGGGAAGTTGTGCGTTTCCGCGGTGAGCAGCGGATGATAGGTGACTGCCGTCTCCGCAAGCGGAGAGGGGCTTCCCGGCTGCTCGGGCAGCAGGGTGTGAATGGCGAAGCCCTCAATGACGCTGGAGTTGTCCTTGAAGGCCACCTTACTGCCTTTGGGGTTGGCCGCCAGGGTATCGGTAACCACCTTGAACAGGGGTTTGTCGTAGTTTTGCCCGTCGATCACCTGCTTGCCGCGGAAAAAGCCGTGGCGGGAATGCTCGGAGTTGGCGTTGTTGAGATCCATGATCTCGACAATGGTGGGGTTACGGTTACACCGCTTCACGAAATAGTTGTAGTAGAGCTCCCGGTCCCAGGTGTCCATGGAGATGCCGGGCAGGTCCAGCAGGCCGTCCGGTCCCTTGGTTTTGAGGTCCACCTCGTACACCGGCTCCGGGGTGACACCGGTGGCGAAGGTGGTCAGCGGCTCATGGTAGCGGGTTTCGGTCATGCGGTCATGATGCGCGGCGACAAAACCGTCCAGGTCCGTGTCCGCGGGCACCAGGTAGCGGCGCGAGCGCTCCACCCGGGTGATCGCGTCCAGCCCCACGGCCCGGCAGATGGAGACCATGTTGGAGGACCAGGCCGTAGCGAAATTGAGGCGGGGCCCGACCTCGATCACGCGCCCGTCTTTGAGCTCAGGCTCTGCGGTGACGGTTTCCGCGAGGAATCCATCGGCCAGGATGAGACGCAGTCGCTCGGTCTCTTCAGGCGTGAGCGCGCGTGTTGATTCAATATTAAAGCAGTACGCAAAATCGGGTTTCAGCTGGCGGTGCAGCCGCGTGACGAGTGGAGCCATGGCATATCCTTTCTATGGGGTGTCCGGCGCAAGGAGTGCCGGAATGGAAACAAAATAAACGTATGTTCAACCTAGCATCAACGCTCTTTTTTTTCCGCCTCAAAGTGCGTTTTTCGCATCCTTTTTCTGCGGCCACGGAAATTGCGGGCTGAACAGGGGGGCGTGATTAGAGGTGAACAGATGCGGGTCGCGGCGGAGGATAACGGCGATTTCCGGGGTACGCCTGAATTCCCGGTCCAGAAAGGTGCGGATGGCGCGGCGGTCCCAGCCCAGCGGGTGGACGAAATCCAGGTACAGGGAAAGATCACCGTTTGAAAAGGCGGTACCTTCCATGTGGCCTGCGTCCGCGCCCTCCCTGGGCATGTTGAAGATGGCCAGGTTGAGAAAGCTGATGGAGGCGTGCAGTTTCTTTGTGAGCTTCAGGGTTTCCCGTGCCTCGGCAAGTGATTCCGTGGGCGTGCCGAAGAGCAGGTACACATAGGTGGCGATGCCAGCCTGGGCCAGAGTCTGCAGCACGCGGACCGCCAGGTCAAGATCAATACCCTTGTGCATGGCGTCAAGCACCTTTTGGCTGCCGGATTCCAGGCCAAGCTTCAGGAGCACGCAGCCGGAGTCGGAGAGACGCCGGCAGAAGGCCGGATCCGCCAGTTCTTCATGCATGCGCACAAAGCCGTACCAGGGGGCGCCGGGCGGGGTTTCGGCAAGCGTATGCAGAAGTGCCGGACTCACCGCGTTGTCGAGCAGATGGATCAGGGCTGGCCGCATTCTGCTGGTAAGCTCCTGCAGCTGGGCGGCCGCGGTCTGCGGGGGCACGGGTTCATAACAGCTCTGTTCCGCCGGTTCCGGGCAGAAGCTGCACTTGTTCCAGTAGCAGCCGCGGGAGGCCGCATAGGGCAGGATCAGGCCGGGCGCCAGATAGTCTGCAAGCGGTAAGCCGGTATAGTCAGGCGGGGTATGGGGTTGCGTCCTGGGGATATGCAGCAGCTCCAGGAGTGGCCCTTCACCTGGTCCCTTGACGCACAGGTCGACCAGATCCGCAAATGGATTGTTCCAGCCGGGCGCACTCATCCATGAGGTGATGAGTCCTCCCCCCAGAACGAGTGGAATGCCGGGGAAGACCGCGCGCAGAAAGCCGATCAGGCTGAAGCTGCACAGGGCCTGACTGAGAAACGAGAGCGAGATGCCGATACAGCGGGGCGCGGCCAGTTCGATACGCGGCCGCAGATGCTCGTCAAACCAGGGGTAAAAGAGATTGGCCGCATACTCGGCTGCCGCCCGGTGCAGGTCGGTACTTGCCAGGGGATCAAGCGCCTGGTCCTCGTAGTTGGCCAGGCTGAGAGAAAGTGTGGGGTGGTCTGCCGCTGCCAGTGCCAGCACACGGCTCGTGTCGCGCACCGCCCGCTGGTAGCGGTCTATGGAGGTGTAGGTGGCGGGTTGATGCAGGGCGTTCAGGTTGCGCCTGCGGTTTTTCAGGGCACGGGTGGACCAGGTGTCCACCGGCGTGCACGCCCTTTCCATGAGCCACAACTGTGTTTCCAAGTTGGCGTCGATCAGGTCGCACCTGACGCCGTGGCCGCGCAGGCAGCCTGCCAGCGCCCCCAGGCCTGCGGGCGGTTCCCCCGCCTTCACAAGC
>DAIODL010000294.1:0-2775 GCA_036746815.1 Desulfobulbus sp. | reverse complement strand
ATCTGCGCTGGGCCCAGGGATTTGTCTGCCCGTTCTGTGCAACCTGCCACCCACAGCTGGCCCCGCGCCGTTATCCGGTGTGCCCTCACTGTGGGAATCGCAGTTCACTGACCACCGGCACTCTGATGCATGGCGCCAAAAAACCGCTGCGTGACTGGCTCCTCACAATCTGGTGGTTCAGCGGCGCCTCCTTTGATACCAGCGCCAAGGAACTGCAGCGGCTCCTGCACCTGTCCTGTTATCAGACCGCCTGGACCTGGCTGCAGAAACTGCGGCTGGCCATGGCCCGAGCCGACAACCACCCCTGCAGAGGGGTGGTGGAGGTAGCCTGCGACACCATCGTCCCCGCCCAGGAACGGCAGCAGCGCGCCCTGGTTTTAACTGCTGTGGAAATCATCTTGTCGCTGAACATCACCGGCCGCATCCGCATGCGCCATATCCCGCGACTGGCACAGGAAACCCTGCATTCCTTTCTGCACGATACGGTGGAACCTGGCACCACCCTGCTCGTCGGTGATCAGAATCTCCGTAACCTGCTGGCACAATCCTCCACCTATACCATGGCACCGCCTGAAAAGGCGACCACCGCTACCGGAGGCTGCCGGGCGCAGGAGATGAACCGCAGTTTTGAGACCGCGCTGCAGACCGTGCACCGGGGCGGAGTGACGGTGAAACACCTGCAGCTCTATCTTGATGAATTCTGCTTCCGTAACAACGCCGCGCTGCTTCCGGATCACCGGGCTGTATTCATGGCGCTCATGGATGGGGTCCTTGCGGAATCAATCAGCGACTTCCGCCGCGTGGTGCCCACTGGAAACCGCAGGGAAAATCCGGGGGTGGAACAATGAGAAACCACATCCAGCTGGGCCTGTGGCTCATCACCTTCACCGCACTGGCGGTGTTCGGTTACAATATTTATCTGCGGGAAACCACACCTCCTGAGCGCTCCTACAACGAGTTCCTCACCGATCTCCAGCAGGACAACATCAGCACTGTGCATTTTCGCGGGCAGATACTTACCGGTACAGATAACGCCGGCCGGGACTTCGGCACCTTTGTTCCCGATGTGGCCACGCTCACACCGCAATTGATTGCCCACAAGGTGACCATCACCGGTGAAACCGATACCCCGTCAACCCACTCGGAACTCTTGGCCATTCTGCTGCCGCTGCTGCTGATTCTGGGCGGCTGGCTCATTTTCGGAAAAAAATCGCTCAAACCTGAATTTGCCACGGGCCGCCACGGCTCACGGTTTACCCCAGTCAAAAGCGACCGTATCACCTTCAGGGACGTGGCCGGTATCAACGAGGCCAAGGAGGAACTGCAGGAGATCGTCGCCTTCCTGAAAAGTCCGGAGAAATACAGCCGTCTGGGGGGCCACATCCCCAAGGGTGTACTCCTGCAGGGCGCACCAGGGACAGGCAAAACCCTGCTCGCCAAGGCCATTGCCGGTGAGGCTTCGGTGGCCTTCTTTTCCATCGGCGGCTCGGATTTTGTAGAAATGTTTGCAGGTGTTGGTGCCTCCCGGGTACGTGAACTCTTTGCCGAGGCCAAGAAAAGCACGCCCTGCCTGATTTTCATCGACGAAATTGACGCTATCGGCGGCCGCCGGTCCGGCGGGCAGGCTGGTGCCTCCAACGACGAACGCGAGCAGACCCTTAATGCCCTGCTGGTGGAGATGGACGGCTTCGACACCGCGGCAACAGTGATCATGCTGGCGGCCACCAACCGGCCTGACATCCTGGACCCGGCTCTGCTGCGGCCCGGCCGCTTTGACCGCCGCATCACCCTTTCCCTGCCTGATGTCAAGGGACGCCTCAAAATCCTTGAGGTGCATACCGCCAAGATCGTAACCAGCAGCGATCTCAATCTCGAAGTCATTGCCCGTTCCATCCCCGGCTTCAGCGGTGCGGAAATCGCCAACCTGGCCAACGAGGCCGCGCTCATCGCCGCCCGCCACAACAAGGAGGCCGTGGACATGAACGACTTCGAGGAGGCCAAGGACAAAATCATCATGGGTATTGAACGGCGCAGCATTGTGGTCAGCGAAAAGGACCGCCGTGTCACCGCCTATCACGAGGCAGGCCACGCCATTGTCGGCCTCATGCTCCCGGAAACCGATCCCCTGCACAAAATCACCATTATCCCCCGCGGCCGGGCCATGGGGTTGACGCAGCAGGTACCGCTTGATGACCGCATGACCTACTCCCGTGAATACCTGCTCAACCGCATCGCCATTCTCATGGGCGGGCGTGCCGCGGAATCACTGGTTTTCGGCCGCCTCACCACCGGCGCCAGCAACGACATCGATCAGGCCACGGAGATCGCCTCGCGGCTGGTCTGCGAATGGGGCATGAGCCCCTCCATCGGGCCCATCGCCTATCACCGCGCCGCGGAAGGATTTCTGGGCGGCAACGGCCAGTCCGAGGTGCACAGTGAGATGATGGCCCAGCGCATTGACACCGAAATTGAACAGCTGATCGATGGCTGCTACGACCAGGCGTTGTCGCTTTTAAAAAAGCACAACCGTTTTCTCCACAAATTTGCTGAAGCCCTGCTGCTCTATGAAACCATGGACGCAGAGCAGGTTGACATTGTGTACCGCAGTTATCTCAAGGAACGCGAGATGGAACGCCTATTAAAGGAAAAAGGAGAAACGAATGATCGATCGACTACTCATCAACCAACGGAGGTTCACTCATGATCACTAACCCCAAGGCCGTGCTCGCAGCCGCGATTGTGTTGCTGGCCGGAATGCTGCCGGCCGCCGGCTTG
>DAIODL010000293.1:0-2826 GCA_036746815.1 Desulfobulbus sp. | reverse complement strand
TATGATCCAGCACGCACCTTAATCTCGCTTTTTTCAGTACGGCGGAATCTGCGCCACATAAGCATACTCGCGCAAACGTGTGCATCGGTGCGTTTCCGCACGCGGAATATGTGATCTCTGTTCGGAGGAAGCATGCCTTTGCATTGTATTCAACCGGGCTTGGTCTTTTGATTGTATTCTACATTGTAGAATATTTGTGATTGTCGATTGCTGCATATGAACGATTCTTTTGAAAACTGCCCCTGTAGCGGCAAGAGCATAAGTAACCTGGCCGCTCCCTGGTTGCTGCTGACCATCTCGCAGCACCCGTTTCTCCATGGATACGAACTGACCCGCATCTTACGTGAACATATAGAAGCGGCAGGGATGCACATCAATATGACCGGGCTATACCGGCACCTGAATGCGTTGGAAGAGCGTGGCATGCTGGTCTCCCAATGGGATACGGCGGCACATGGCCCTGCCCGGCGGACCTACACGCTGACGGAAAATGGCAAGGACTGTCTGTTCCGCTGGATGGACACGTTGAAAACACAGGCCACCCTGATCGATGCCTTTTTCGATGAGGCTTATCGCCGTTTTCCCGAACGCATGCAATCCATAGCCGGCACATTGCCGGTGCAATCTCCCTGAGTTCATTCTCTTCTCCGCAACGCAGGAGTATCTGCACGGGAACAAGTCAGCATAACTTAGTTTAAATACCTACGGAACATTCAATGTTTAATGTACGAGAAATCTGCGGTGAAACGCTGGGCACCTTTTTGCTGACCCTGTTCGGCTGTGGCTCCGTGGCCGTGACAATCCTGTTCGGCTCCCATCAGGGGCTTTTACAAATTGCCCTGGTTTGGGGTATAGGCGTCACCTTGGCCATCTACCTGACCAGACACCTGTCGTGTGCCCATCTCAATCCGGCGGTTTCCATTGCCATGGTTGTAGGCGGCCGCATGAAGGCAAAAAAACTGGCCGCCTACCTGATTGCCCAGTTTACCGGAGCCTTTCTTGCCGGCCTTGTGCTGTATCTCCTCTTTTCCCCCTCCATTGCCGCCTATGAGGCCAGCCACGGCATCATCCGGGGAAGTGAAGCCTCCATCACAACAGCGGCAATGTTCGGCGAATATTACTCCCTTCCTGGGAATGCGGCGGTTGTTTCCCTCCCCTTGGCAGCCATGACCGAAGCCTTTGGCACCTTTTTGCTGGTGCTGATGATTTTTGCCCTGACCGAAGGATGTAATATCGGCCGTCCCGACGAGGCACTGGCCCCTGTTTTTATCGGCCTGACCGTCACCTCCATCATCTGCCTGGCGGCACCGTTGACGCAGGCAGGACTCAACCCGGCACGGGATTTCGGACCGCGGTTGGTTGCCTGGATGATGGGATGGGGCAGCGCCGCCTTTCCGGACAAGGTTGGTGGTTTCTTTTATGTCTACATCCTGGGCCCGGTTGTTGGCGGTGTGGCCGCCTCCCTTCTCTTTATTCTGCTTATTGAAAAACTTATGAACAGGCAGCCCCGCAGCTGTGCCTGTGCAGAGCCAGTGCATTGCAAGGAGTGAAAAAACGCATGAAAACGACCCGATTAGTTTTTGTTGGCGGATTTCTTGGCGCAGGCAAAACAACGCTTCTGGAAAATATTTCCCAGAAGCTCATGGACCAGGGATACCAAGTTGGTCTTATTACAAATGATCAGGCCCCTGCACTGGTGGACACCATCTTTCTTGCTCAGCGCGACCAGCAGGTTGCCGAGGTAAGCGGCAGTTGTTGTTGCTGCAATTTTAACGGGTTGCTGAATGCGGTGCACCATCTACAGAAAAAGGTGCAGCCAGCGGTCATCCTTGCCGAACCCGTGGGCAGCTGCACGGATCTCTCGGCAACGATTCTGCAGCCCCTGAAAGAGCAGCTGGAGAAGTCTTTTGTACTCAGCCCGCTTTCCGTGGTCGTCGATGCACAGCGGCTGCACGACCGGTTGCATGGTCGGCCTGTCGGTTTGCATCCTGATGCGGAATATATTCTCCATAAACAGATGGAAGAGGCCGACATGATCGTGGTCAACAAGATCGACCGCATCAATGCCGATGAGAGGGCCGCTTTGCGTAAACAATTGACCAGGGAATATCCGCAAACCTCCTGCTTCTTCCTGAGCGCCAAGACCGGCGAAGGAGTGGAAGATTGGCTTTATGCGATGCTTGCACGCCATGATTGCGGGAATCGTCTTCTTGAGGTGGATTATGACCGGTACGCCCGGTGAGAGGCAGTTCTGGGCTGGCTCAATGCCACTGTGGCCCTCCAGGGAAAGGAGACCCATTGGCAAAGCTTTGCCACCAAACTGATGTCGGAACTTGGCACAGAACTGGACCAGTTGGGTGCCTCCGTTGGCCACATCAAAATAATCCTTGTTTCCGGGACGGCAGCGCCTGTCATCGCCAATTTGACAGGACCCATGGAAACCCTTGACCTACGCGGCCCCTCGGTCGTGTCTTCCAGTGCACAACTGACCATAAATGCACGGGCGGAGAGAGCTCCGCAAGAACTGGGGGAAATGGTTCGGCACACCTTGGCCAAGGTGTGCGGCACGCAGCTCACGCAAACAACGCTGGCGTGGCAGAGTTTGCGCCCGGGGCGTCCCGCTCCCACATACCGGTACGCGCAGGTTGTCCCTGTTGCTGTTTCCATGGCACCTGACGGGCAGGAAGCGTCGTGCGGCAGCAAGTGTACATCAGGAGAATGCTCATGAACATGTGTGGCTCCTGCATACGGAAAGCAGAAGAAATATTCACTCCGGTGTTCCTCGTTCTCCTGGTCTGGACAGCCATTGCCCTCAGTGTGCAGGCC
>DAIODL010000292.1:0-2833 GCA_036746815.1 Desulfobulbus sp. | reverse complement strand
GCCTCAAGTATATTGCCTTGAGGGAGATGCAGCCGGTCGAGTCTGTCCAGAGGCATGGACTGAACACCGGCAAGGGCCCGTATGGTCTGAACTGAGAGCCGGGATATTTGCCGCGCGTCGGGCTGGCAGGTATCGCAGAGCAGTGCCCCATAGCCGGGAAGCAGCTGATAGGTGTGCGGCGGACTCACCGGCTGATGGCAGCGTCCGCAGACGCGCAGATCTGGACGATAGCCGAGGATCCCCAGAAGATGGAGTTGGGCATAGGTGAGACTTTGCAGGGGAAAGGCGCTCAGGCTTAAGCTGCGCAGGGCCCAGCACAGAAGTCGGAACAGGTCAAAATCAGGATCATTTTCCCGGGTGAAGAGCAGCACCAGTTCTACAAAATGACTGGCTGCGGCATACCGCTGAAATTCAGTGCGCAGGGGGATGTGCGCCTCAAGCAGTTCAGCTTCTCGGAGCAGATACAGTCCTCCTTCCACACGCGGCGGCTGGTAGAGGACGCGCAGTATCGAGTAGGGCTCAAGCTTGTTGACAAAGCGCTTTTTACTTTTCAGGGCCCCTTTGGCAATGGCGGTGATGCGTCCGAAATCTTGCGTGTACAGGGTTACCAGTTTGTCTGACTCACCGTACCCTGTGACCGAGAGGACCACGCCATTAATACTCAGTGAGGCATCACGTCCCATGGGGGGGAGGCAGGGTCAGCCGCAGGTCCGCTCGTCCATCCTGGAATGGGGGGGCGGCAAGCAACTCACCGTTATATTGAAAGGAGGCACACTGATCCTGGAAGAAAACAAGATGCAGAGACTGATGCGCTTCCCACTGAATGGTCGAGCCCTTAAGATAGGTGTGATCCGTGGCGGGCTGGCCGTCAATAGAAACCTGCACCGGACAGTCAATACGGAAAGTTGCCTGCAGCAACAGTCTGTTCTGGGACGGCTGGTTGCTGGTTGCCGGGTCTGCTGGATGAAAGTTTTCGTTATTTTCAGCGGTGATCACTGAATGTGTCTGCTCGATAATGTAAGAGAAGGGGTTCCATGAGTAATGGATGCAGAAGGCAATCACCGAAATCACAATAGCGGTGAGAATCACGATTGCAGTTACCGCCGAAGAGATGCGAATTTGTTGCGCAAATTTTTTGGGTTGTAACGCATGGCAACCTTGCTCATTGTCTCTATGCTCGGAGGCATAATGTTCGGCACCTCGTTCCTGAAAAAAACGGTCCACCATTTCCTGCCCGTCAAGTCCCAGAAATTTGGCATATGACAAAATAAAGCCCTTGGTATAGGCATCGGCCGGGAGGGTGGAGTAATCAGATTCCTCAATGGCACGCAGGTTTGCCACGGCAATACGGGTATTCGTGTTGACGTCTTCCAGGCTGAGTTGCTGGTCCCGGCGTGCCTGGCGGAGCTGCTCACCCACCAGGGGCAAGGACAGAGAAGTAAAATGTTCTTCGTTCATGAAACAGACACTATTCAACAGAAGAGACAGAGATAGTTAATCAACCTTTCGCAATAATTACAGAATCCTGATGTAGGAGTTGGCGCGGACGGACTTCAGCCATGTGTCGAAGCGGGTTTCCAGCGCCTGTTTGTACAGCTTATCGCGTATCTTTTCCTTCACTGTATCATAGGGTGGTTTGTCACCTGAGGTGCTGACGACAGTGGGTGTGCTGCTTTCCGCTGCCGCCTTGCCTCCAACAACGGTGGCCTTGAAAAACAGAAATCCCTGTTCGGAGGCGAGAATGGGGGTTAAATGGGCGGCGTTCAGATGGGCGATGGCTTCTCGGATATAGGAGGCCATTTCACTGACCTGCAAAACGCCCAGATCACCGCCATCCTTGGCGGTGGGCATATCGGAATACTGCCGTGCCAGCGCCTTGAAATCCTTGCCTTCCATCGCCAGTTGATACACTTTTTTAATTTTTTCCGTGGCTTGTTTTTTAGTCGGGACAGTACCGTTAGCGCTGCGACTTCCCCACATGCAGCCGATCTGCTGGAGCGAATAGCTGCTGCCAGTCCGTACCTCCTCCGGTGCACTGCTCGCGGTGCTGGTGGTGAAATCACTATGTTTATCATAGTATTCCCGAACTTTTTCCTCGGGGATCAGTACCCGGGCACGTACTTCATAGTTCAGCAGCCGGGAGCTGAGAATTTGCTCCCGCAGTTGATCGCGGTACTGTTTTTCACTCATGCCCATGGCGGCCAGCTCATGACGAAGCTGATCCGGAGTCATCTTGTTCTGTTCCATGACCTCCTGAACGGCTTTATCCACATCCTGATCGCTAACCTGGACATGGAGTTTTTGGGCCTCCTGAAGGATGAGCTTTTTGTCGATTAATTTGTCAATGATGGTTTTCCGGGCTTCGGCCAGCGCCGCCGGACGCTCGGCTGGGGGAGCCTGGGTCATGATTTTCTGAAAGATGGGTGCTCCAGCATCGTTGACCTCGGAGAGGGTGATGGTATCATTATTCACAATGGCGACCGTACGGTCAACAACGGCAGCGGAGGCAATTGTGAAACTCAGGAGGCAACTGGCAAGAACAGACAACCACGCAATTCGTTGAATCATAATGTCAGTAGGGAAGGATAATTTGAAAGAATGTGCGGCATATGGAATATATTGTGCCCGTTAAATATCTACTCTGAAGCGTGCAAAGACGCAATGATTTTCCGGTAAAGAAGGGGTAGTGCACCGGATTGAATACTAATTTTGGCTTTATAGCCGTTATGAGGCCGGGAGTGCAGGCATGGAAGGACGAATGAAATACATGAAAAGAATACTGTCATGGCTATTGTTGGCAATGAGTGTGCTTTGGGTAGGGACATCCGTGGCG
>DAIODL010000291.1:0-2850 GCA_036746815.1 Desulfobulbus sp. | reverse complement strand
ACATCCCTTTTTTCCTGGGGCTGCGGCAGTGGCGTGAGTACCGGCAGCACCAGGTGCCCTCGCGACCACAGCTGAACACCAGAGGCATCCTGCGTTATCTCCGCCATCCCTGGTACAGCGGTGGTATTGCTATTTTGTGGGCGTGGCCGCTGTTTACCAATCTAACCCTGGCGGTGCATCTGCTGCTCACCGCCTATCTCGTCATCGGTGCTTTTCTCGAAGAACGCAAAATGCGCGAGGTGCTGGGCAAGCCCTATCAGGAGTATTGCCGGCGCACACCCATGTTTTTCCCCTGGCGTTTTCCCGGAGTTTCTCAATTGTAAGTTTGCCTGGAATATACGGAAATTGTCTGTATGCCGCTTGTCGATGAGGCAGTAATGCGGTATTTTCACAGAGAAGGAACCGTGGGCGGCCTGCAGAAGACATACTCCGGCAGGCTCTCTTGATGATGAAGGCGAAACCTCGCTTTTCACCTTTTTTACGTTTTGACCGGTTATGGATAACCGGCGTTTTTTTAAGGAAGCGGAATATGTTGAACAATGACCTTGAAGTCACCCTCAATAAGGCGACAGATGCGCAGATGCGGCCCAAACCAGATCAGCACAAACTGGGGTTTGGACAGTATTTTACCGATCACATGTTTACCATGCGCTGGAACCGGGAGCAGGGCTGGCATGATGCCACCATCCAGCCCTATGCCAATTTTTCACTGGACCCGGCGGCCATGGTCTTCCATTACGGGCAGGCGATTTTCGAGGGTATGAAGGCCTATCGCGGCAAAGATGGCAGCCTGTATCTCTTCCGTCCCATGGAGAATTTTAAGCGCATGAACAATTCCGCGGTGCGGCTCTGTATGCCGCGTTTTACTGAGGAGCGCATGCTGCAGATTCTGAAGTCACTGGTGTATCTGGACCGGGACTGGGTACCCGGCGTACCCGGGGCCTCCCTCTACATCCGTCCCACCATGATCGCGGTTGAGCCTGGCCTTGGTATGCGTCCGGCCGGGGACTATCTGTTTTTTATTATCTGCAGTCCGGTGGGTGCGTACTATGCCGAGGGTTTCGGCCCCACCAGGATCTATGTGGAAGACCACTATGTGCGTTCGGTGCGCGGCGGCGTGGGCAACGTCAAAACCGCAGGCAACTACGCTGCCAGCGTCAAGGCGCAGGAGGAGGCCCATGAAAAGGGTTACACCCAGGTGCTGTGGCTGGATGCTATCGAACGCCGCTATGTGGAAGAGGTGGGCACCTCCAATATTTTCTTCCTCATTAACGATGAGCTGGTTACCGCGCCGCTGGAAGGCTCCATTCTGCCCGGTATCACCCGTAACTCCGTCATTCAGCTGGCCAAAGACTGGGGCTACACCGTGCATGAACGGCATTTGAGTATCGACGAGGTGATTGCGGCGGCCAAAAGCGGCGCGCTCAAAGAGAGCTTCGGCACCGGTACCGCCGCGGTGATTTCGCCGGTGGGTGAACTGTGCTATAAGGGTGAGCCCGTAACTGTGAGCGGCGGCCAGGTTGGCCCGCTGTCCAAACGGCTTTTTGAGGAACTGCAGGCCGTTCAGTTCGGTGACCATCAGGATCCGCATAACTGGCGGGTACGGGTGGGCTAAGTCAGACCGCAGAAAAAAAAGTTTCCATGCTTAAATCCTGCCAACATTGCGGGTTGATTGAATATTTTTTTCAATCAACCCGCCCTTGATTTTTCAAAAAGCGAATTTATTGTTTTGCGCAGTCGAAAGGCTGAAAACGCTGCTTTTATTGATTGAGAACTAAGTTTGGATTGAGAACTAAGTTTGCGTTGAATATCGGTTCCTTCGGGTACCTTTTCAACGCAAACATTTTTTTCTGTTTATCTGAGAACCCATTGATACGAACAAGGAGGAAAGTTCATGAAAATTCGTCCGTTGAATGACCGTATTCTGGTCAAGCGATTGGAAGGAGAAGAAAAAACCGCAGGTGGCATCATTATTCCGGATTCTGCCAAGGAAAAACCGGCAGAGGGTGAAATTGTTGCCATTGGCCCCGGCAAGCTCAATGATGCCGGCGAGCGTGTAGCTGTTGATCTGGCTGTCGGTGATCGCGTGTTGTTCTCCAAATATGGTGGAACCGAGGTGAAATTGGATGGAGAAGATTATCTGATCATGCGTGAAGACGACATTCTGGGCGTTATTCAGGCCTGAGTTCCTCCTCCCTTTTTCATTGATCACACGTACTGCATAAGGAGATAAAAATGGCTGCAAAAGAATTGAAATATAGTGGAAAGGGCCGTGAGAGCCTGCTGGCTGGCGTCAATGCCCTGGCCGATGCTGTCAAGGTTACCCTGGGCCCGAAAGGCCGCAATGTTGTTATCGAGAAATCCTTTGGCGCTCCCGTCATCACCAAAGATGGTGTGACCGTGGCCAAGGAAATCGAGCTGAAAGACAAGTTCGAGAATATGGGCGCACAGATGGTGAAGGAAGTTGCTTCCAAGACCTCTGATGTTGCTGGTGACGGTACTACTACCGCTACCGTTCTGGCTCAGGCCATCTACACCGAAGGCGCCAAGATGGTTGCCGCCGGTTCCAACCCCATGGAAGTGAAACGTGGTATCGACGCATCTGTCGCCGCGATTGTCGCTGAGCTCAAAAAAATCGCCAACCCCACCAAAGAGCAGAAAGAAATCGCCCAGGTCGGCACCATTTCCGCCAACAACGACGAGACCATCGGTAACATCATTGCCGAGGCCATGGACAAGGTCGGTAAGGAAGGCGTTATCACTGTTGAGGAAGCCAAATCCATGGAAACCTCCCTGGATGTGGTTGAAGGTATGCAGTTTGACCGCGGCTACCTCTCCCCGTACTTTGTC
>DAIODL010000290.1:0-2856 GCA_036746815.1 Desulfobulbus sp. | reverse complement strand
TGATACGCGTAGCGCCCTTCTAGCAATGCGTAGCTGGCCTCACCATGGTGAACTATGGCATCCACGCCCGTATTCGTGGTGAAGAGTTGGTCAAGCTGGTCAAGAAAATCCGGCTGCAGGAGCACGGTGTCATCATCGAGAAAAAGGATAATTTCCCCCCTACTCTGCATCAGTCCAAAATTACGTGCATACCCCATTTTGCCAAACTGCCTGTCCAATGGAAGATACCGCACCGGCAACCGTGAACCAAAAGATTGGGCCATAGCCTGGCCAGCCTCAGTCCCCCCGCGGTCCTCGATAAGCAGCACCTCGAACCGGTCCCGTGGATAGTTCTGTTCCGCCAGAGAATAAAGAATGCCGCGCAGAACATCCAGGCGTCCGTAAAAATTGATCACACAGGATATGCGCAGATTTTCCGCCGGTGGTACGTGCGCGTCTCCCTGAAGATCAAAGGGAAACCACCTGAACAACGTCTGCAATACCCTGCGGCGTATCGTCATATCTGTTCCTCACAAGGGCCAATACCTGGCACCAATCACCACCACCAGCCACAAGGCGCTGATGCCGGTGAGCACACCATCCTGCAGGAGCGCCTCGGTGGGATCTCCACTGTGACCGGTCTTGATCCACCACAGATAGCGCAGCAACCCCAGACAGCACAGCGGCACCGTATACACCAGATTGGCATGTTCCACGGTGTACAGGGCATAGGTGAGCATGGCCGCCGTACCGGTCATCAGCATCATGTCTTCCAGATAGGTGGAGGGATATCGTATCAGTGTTTTCCGATGCCGGGCCGCGGTTTCCTCGCGCAAAAGCAGTTTTTCGCCCATCCGCTTACCTGCACTCAGAAACACGGCCAGAAAAAACACCGAAAGAAACAGCCAGCTGGAAATGGGAATATGCGCCGCCACACCACCTGCCTCGAGCCGGAGCAGGAAACCGGCGGCAATAATAAAAATATCAAGCAGAACAATCTGCTTCAGCCATAGGCTGTAACCGCCCATAAGCAGGACATAGACCAGCAGGAGAATAAAAAAGGGGCGGGAAACGGTAATGGCGCCGTAAAACGCCGTGCACAAAAACACGCCGCTTACAATCAGCGCCGAGCACCGGCTCACCCGGCCCGATGGGATGGGACGGTGTTTTTTGGTGGGATGCAATCCATCCTGCGGGGCATCCATGACATCATTAATCGCATAATTGGCGCTGGCGGCCAAGCAAAACGCGAGGACCGGTATGATCAGGGGCTGCAATGATTCCAGGCCGAGCAGTCTGCCGCTTAACAGTAAGGGAAACAGCAGCATCAGATTCTTAAGCCACTGCCTGGGGCGGACAAGCTGCACATATGCCAGGACCTTGCTCACGCCGGCTCCCTCACACTGTGGCCGGATCCGTCTGTTTTTCGGAAACAGCCCCTTCATGCGTTGCCAGCTGCAGAAACAATTCCTCCAGCGAACGCCTCCTGGGCTCCAGGCTGACCACACTGCCGCCGGATTGAATCGTTTTTTCCACCATCCAGGCCACGGCATCCTCCGCAAGCTCAAACCGGTAGAGAGGCTGCTTGCACCATAGCAGCTGCTGTTCCTTAAAATCACTCCCGGCAAGTTCCCATTGTGCAGGCATCTGGACCGTGAGTTCAAAACGATGTCCCGGAGGATACAGCGCCTCCTGAATGGAACCGGCATACTTGAGATGACCACGGACCAGAATACCGACACGATCGCACAGTGTTTCGATATCCGGAATGATGTGGGTGCTGAAAAAAACGGTTTTGCCCTGCTGCTGCACATCCCGGATAATGGTGGTCATCAGATGGCGCCCCAGGGGATCCAGCCCGCTCATGGGCTCGTCAAGAATCAGCAAATCCGGATCAGCCAGCAGAGCCACGGCTATGCCCAGCCGTTGGGCCATTCCCTTGGAAAAACTTCTGATTTTACGAGCAGCCGCACCGGTGAGTGAAACCAGTTCCAGGAGTTCCCGGCAACGGTCGCGGATGATGGTTTTTTCCATCCCCCGCAGCCGTCCCATCAGATCAAACAACTCGGTGGGCGTGAGAAAATCATAAAAATAAGGTTGTTCAGAGAGATACCCCACCCTTTGCCGGCTGGCGGGATCGCTGGCGGATGTTCCAAACAGCCAGGCCTGCCCGGTGGTCGGCCGGTTCAGCCCCACCAGCATCTTGATGGTGGTACTTTTCCCGGCACCGTTGCCACCGATAAAACCAAAAACTTCCCCCTGCCGCACCTCCAGATTCAGGTCGACAAGGGCCTCGATCTTTTTTCCGCGCACCCCTTTTTTATACTCTTTACCGAGGTTGCTGGTCTTAATGGCGATCGTCATTTTTTCCCCGTGGGTGAGCCAGGTGACTGGTTGTCAACACTTTGCCTGCTTTATCTATATAAAAGGTTCCGCCATAAGGATCAACGGGAATGGCTGCGATCAGGCCACTCTGGACCAGTTCATGCAAATCCTGAGGAGGCTTGCCCGTTTTCCTGGTGAATTCTCCAACTGCGTGCTCAAGCGATGCAATCGCCTGCAAGGCATGCAAACGCAGCTCCAGCTTCAGCCGTACCGCCGCGTTATTCACGGTTTTCAGCACGACCTCCAGATAGGCAATAGCCGCATCGGTCTGATTACCCTGATAGAGCATACGCGCACTGAGGGAAGCGAAAAACGCCTTATCGCCTCCAGCCTCCCCCGCTTTTTCAAAATAATAAGCCGCCTTGACAGGATCCTTCAGTTGAAAGGCGTAATTGGCGGCGAGAAAGAAGGGCAGATACCAATCATGGGGCCGGTATTGCATTCCTTTTGCCAGAAGACGGTTGAGTACGGGAATGGCCGGTGGGATGTCGG
>DAIODL010000289.1:0-2859 GCA_036746815.1 Desulfobulbus sp. | reverse complement strand
CATTCATTTTCCCTTCGACATAATCGGCAGCCTGGTGATCGGTTTCATAAGTGCTAGACTCGTGCGATTTGCTGAGGCCCCACTGCGGCCATTCAACGAACGCATCATCCGTATCTTCACCCCCTGTATGGTGCAATTTCCAAAATAGAAAAAAAACGATATATAGCCGGAAAGAAATTCTTCCAAAGATGGGAAATTAGCTATTTATACCTCAAACCGGATTTTAATATCGTTCGACCCCTCGCTATTCAGTTGATCTCGCAAATCCATGGATCACGTTGAGACGTTTGTACTCTATCCATGTAAGGATAATCACAAACACGTCCACAATAGAAAGCACCAAGAGAACCGGTGAATGCGTATGTGTGTATCGATAGAGTTGATAGACAACGAATAGAAAAAATGCGACAATTGCCGCCGGGTATGCCCAGCGGCGTTTAAGCAAGAGCCCTGTTACCAATCCAGCTTTGACCATCCCATGCCACAATAAATATGCGGCTATGAACATCGTTAAGCCTTTTGTGAGACTGTGCGTGCTGTTGAGAAGATATGTAGCAACCAGGTTTTTGGAGTCTCCTCTCAACTCGTGCTGAGTGAGAACTCGTGTGACGGCGCTGATACGGTCTGGAGAAACCAAAAACAGTAGAAGGCCGCCGATTATTTCGAGCGCGCCATTAATGCCTTTGGCGATTACGCTAATATTGAAGAAAATATGAATAGGCTGAAACTTTTTTTTAGGATTCATTTCTAGATTTAACTCAACGCCATAGATAGATGTTTTGCGACGACTATTGCTCATTGTTGGCGAAGGGGAGAGGATTCGTAAGCGTGTACGATTGGCATCAGTCGTTCACATACAATCGCACCAGGCGTTCACCCCCTTTTCTCTGATTTGTCTTCCAGCATCTTCATCAATTCCGCCTGCAACTGCTCGTCTCGCATCAATTTTTTTTGCTAAGGCGTGGCACAGCGCACTCGCAAATCCGTTTATGTCTGAAGATTCAACATCCATAGTGATTTCGCCATTCTCGGCAGTTGAGAGGATAAGCGCTGCTTGATTGCTGTCGAGTTCCATTTCACTGCTCCATTATTCGCGTTTTATGCACAAGTTAATCAAGATAAAGTTTCGTGAAGTCTTGATTAACATATTATAATTCTTGAAACTTTATTTTTTCATTTTATGTCGTCGCCAAGCCAAATCCTTTTTATGGCGCGCTAGGGATTGGTAAAATACAGTGTTTCGGGCATGCATTTCATCCCCGTCCTCGTTACCAGCTTATGGAAATTTACCATAGTCTTGACCGATTAACCAGAGGGCGGCTGTATGCCAGGGGTGGCTTTGTGTGGGACAACCCTTTTTCTTAGACCATGTGAGTGAAGCCAGCAGGTGCTGAGCCATGGTGCGGAGGGAGGTGCCAGGTACTTGATGGAAATGGAGAGGAGCGCGAATGTCGACAAGAACTGCCGCGTAAAATGTGCTTCATTGGAGATACAAAAAAAGGGAAATCAAGATGATCCCCCTCTTTCTTGATTTTCTGCTCTGCAATGTGGGTGATACCGGGACGATCCTTTTTTCCTCACATGCCCAGATAGGCTGTGCGAATATGTGGGTCATCAATGAGTTTATCCGCCTTGCCCTCCATAACCACCTGGCCATGTTCCAGAACATAGCCCCGGTCGCTCAGGCTTAGCGAATGGCGCACATCCTGTTCAACCATCAGCACCGTCACCCCCTGATCCGCGATCTTACGCACGGTCTGAAAAATTTCTTTGATAAGCAGGGGTGCCAGACCAAGCGAGGGTTCGTCCAGCATAAGCAGACTCGGTTTGCCCATCAGACCGCGTCCAATGGCGACCATCTGCTGTTCGCCTCCGGAAAGGGTCATGGCCAATTGGTCTTCACGTTCCTTCAGCCGTGGTAACAGGGTGTACACGCGTTGCAGCGAATTTTCCATTTCCGGCCGGGCACGCTTGTTGTAGGCACCAATGAGGAGATTATCCTTCACCGACATCAGCGGGAAAAGGCGGCGGCCTTCCGGCACATGAATAATGCCGCTGGTGACAATCGCATCAGGGGGTTGCTGCTGAATTTCGTTGCCATTGAACAGAACGCGTCCGCTCCGTGCTGGCAGGAGTCCTGATATACAGCGGATCAGGGTTGATTTTCCCGTGCCGTTGCCACCAATGATGCTGACGACCTCTCCATGCTCAACCTGCAGGGAAAGATCAAAGATAACCTGTACATCTCCGTAATATGCCTCCAGGTTACACACTTTAAGAAACGACATAATCTTCTCCCAGATAGGCCTTGATGACCCGTTCGTCATTGGCAATTTCCTGTGGTGTGCCCTCAGCGATTTTTTTGCCGAACTGCAGCACCACGATAGAATCGGACAGGGCCATGATGGCTCGCATGATATGCTCAATGATAAAGATGGTGACTCCCCGTTTGCGGATTTCCTGTAACGTTTCCACCATTTCATCCACTTCATTGGGACGGAGTCCGGCCATGACCTCATCGAGAAGGAGCAGTTGCGGTTCCGTTGCCAGTGCTTTGGCGATTTCAAGCCGTTTACGATCGGCAATGGTCAGGTTGCCGCTGATCACCTGTTTTTTTTCTGTAAAATGGAGAAAATCCAGTACCTCCATG
The DNA here is from genome assembly GCA_036746815.1 of Desulfobulbus sp. Lineage (GTDB taxonomy): Bacteria > Desulfobacterota > Desulfobulbia > Desulfobulbales > Desulfobulbaceae > Desulfobulbus. The sequence goes on along the minus strand of DAIODL010000289.1, from coordinate 209 downwards.
GCCTTTTGCTTGGCCTTGTGCCGGTTGTTGGTCTGGCTGAAGGCGCCTACGGTTACATTGTAGAGCACGTCGCGGCTGGCAAAGGGTTTGACAATCTGGAAGGTGCGGGCGATCCCTGATTTGCAAAGGTTCCATGGCTTCTCCCCATTAATCACCTGGCCATTAAAAGTGACGGTACCCGCTGTCGGCGCGTAAACTCCAGCCACACA
>DAIODL010000288.1:0-2862 GCA_036746815.1 Desulfobulbus sp. | reverse complement strand
CAGGGACATTCAATAATCTGGCGATCCTGCTGAAAATTGACCCGGCATCCGAGATGGGTGCAGATGCGGGAAACCGCGTAGGCCCTGGTATCATCCCCTCCGGGAGTGAACAGAAGAAAATCGTGTGCAATGTGCACCCCGCTTAAAGGCAGGGGGGCAGGTACTTCCACCAGTCGTGGTTTTGGGGGAATGCGGTGGTCGGTGAAACGCAGAAGCGGGTACAGGAGGAGTGCCGCCGCCGCAGCGCCGAGCCAGCGCAGGCCGCGCATGAGCACCTGCCGACGCCCGTTCTCCGGGCCCTCAGACTGGGGTTGAGAGGAAGCGGCGGTCATCAGGAAAAGTAATCGTTTAAGGCCTGCTCCACATGTACGGGCACCAAACCGGTAATGTTGCCCTGGCAGCGTGCCGCATTTTTGATGCCGGTTGAGCTGATGTAAATCCAGCGGAAGCCTGTCATGAGGAAGATCGTTTCCACCTGATGCCGCAGCCGCCGGTTCATCAGCGCCAGCTGAAACTCGTAGTCAAAATCCGAAATAGCCCGCAGGCCGCGGATAATGGTGCTCGCCTTTTTCTGCATGGCGTATTCCACGATAAGTCCATCGGTGAAGCCGATTTCTACCCGGTCTTCCTGCTCCTTAAAGCATTCCCGAATCATCTCAATGCGTTTTTCCAGGCTGAACATAGGTGTCTTCTGGGCATTGATGGCAATGGTGACAATGATCTTGTCAAACAGCTGCAACCCCCGCTCGATGATATCGATATGGCCGTTGGTGATAGGGTCAAAAGTGCCAGGATATACGGCTATACGAGGCCCAATAGGGAATGCTGCGGGCAGGGGGGAGACGGGTTGGTCACTCATGGTGTCTGTATGTTGTGTCGTTTGAAAAACCAGAGGCCGGTTTCTCCGTAACGGCGGTGATCAGTAAGAGATAACTGGCTGAGCATCGCAGGCAAGTCCACCTGAAAGTGCTCCTCAGCCACCACCATTCCACCTTCCGCAAGCATATCGTCGTGGTCGATTGCCTGCAAGAGCGGCGGTACGAAATCCTTGCGATAGGGCGGATCCATAAAAATGATATTAAACCCCTGCGCCGGCCAGAAATCACGGGTGCTGGCCAATGCCTGCGCTCTGGTCAGATCAACCCGTGCAAAGGCAACGCGCGGATGCGCAAGGGTTGCCCGCAGGTTCATTTCAATAAGGCGTCCTGCCTCAAGGCTCTGATCCAGAAACAGGGCGGAAGCTGCCCCACGGCTCAATGCCTCGATACCGAAAGCACCTGTCCCTGCAAAGCAGTCCAGAATATGGGCCCCCTGGACCCGTTCCCCCAGAATATTAAAAAGTGCCTCGCGCACCCGGTCACAGGTGGGGCGGATCAGTTCTGTTTTGGGGGAAAGCAGCTTGCGTCCGCGGGCACTGCCGCCAGTTATGCGCACGTCCAGATCACCACGGATAATTTGCTCATGCCTGTGGCTTTTCTTCTTTTTTATGATCAATCAGTTTTGGCTTTTTACGACGCAGGCGGGCAAAAGCCGCCATCACCAAACCGGAGAGCATATAGAGCAGACAAACCACAAAAAGGGAAACCCGTGGTTCGCTGGCCAGCAGAATGAACAGCACAATAAGGCTGACAAATACCTGAAATCGTTTTTCCCTGGGGATATCCACATGCTTGAAGCTCAGGTACCGGTGCGTGGAGATCATCAGGTAGGACAGGAGATAAACAAGCAGAAGCAGAATGATATGTTTGACCGGGTCTACGGTCTTGAACACAAACACGCTGAACATAACGGTGGTAGCGATCATGCCGGCGGCCGCAGGACAGGGCAGGCCGACAAAGTCCGGACCGCTGGTGGCTGACTGGGAGTTGAAACGGGCCAGCCGCAGCGCTGTGGCGGCAACATAGAGAAAGGCGGCCAGCCAGCCGTAGCGCCCATACGGGGTCAGTGCCCACAGGTAGGCAAGGATAGCGGGCGCCAGACCGAAGGCCACCATATCGCAGAGGGAATCGAGCTCCATGCCAAAGTTGGACGTGGAACCGGTGATGCGTGCGACCCGTCCATCCAGACCGTCGAAGATGCCTGCCACAAGGATGGCAATGGCGGCCATAAAAAAACGATCGTTAAACGAGGAGATAATGGAATAAAAACCGCTGAACAGGCTGCATATGGTCAACATGCATGGGACGATATACATCCGGTTGCCAGGTTGTTGCGGCGTTGTTTCCGGTGTGATTTCCATAAGCATGACTAGTAAACAAGAACGCCAGTGACAGTGCGTTTTTTCGTGTCGATGGCAGTGAGCCCGAAGCATTGCTTCGGGACGGTCCTGAAATTCAGGGGCAGAATACGCAAAATGCGGGAGTTAGGCAACTGAATCTTCCTGTGAAGCCGGAGATGCAAGTACTCCCAGCACGCTTTCTCCGGCCCGAACAACCTCGCCCACATGGGTTGTGATGCGGGCGGACAACGGCAAATACAGATCCACACGCGAGCCAAAACGAATCATGCCGAAGCGTTGGCCTGCCCGTACCTGGTCCCCGCGCTCGGCCCGGCAGACAATGCGGCGGGCGATCAACCCCGCGATCTGCACCACCGTATAGCGCTGCTGGTCCTGTGTCTGCAGGGTGAGGGCACAGTATTCATTGTGCAGGGTTGCCTTGTCATTGTCTGCGGCGTAAAATCGGCCAGGCACAAACTGCACGCGTTCCACGGTACCGGCAAGCGGGATGCGGTTCACGTGCACATTGAACACGTTCATGAAAATGGAAATTTTCCGTACCAGTTCATGGAGAAACCGCTGATCATCAATTTACTCGATCACAATCACTTTGCCATCAGCAGGACAGACAATGGCACCGGCTT
>DAIODL010000287.1:0-2863 GCA_036746815.1 Desulfobulbus sp. | reverse complement strand
GTTTTGCATGGCGATGAGGTTGTCGAGGCTGGTGAGGCAGTCGGCGATGCGTTGTTGTTCAGCTGTTGATGGTGCTATTACCGGGAACGTGAGAACAGCTGATTTGGTAATGTTGCTCATCGATACAGAGCTTCCTGAGGCCAACTTGGAAAGGGCAACACGACCTTTGTCGGAACCCAATATGAACGACAAAAATCGCATCGATACATCTTCTCTCGGTTTGGCGGCCCAGAGCAGATCTGGAAGAAAAAGGTTCTTGTGACTAGCTTCAACATACACGTTGGCACCTACCAGGGCTGGCGTATTCTTGCGGCAGATGATGATAGTGCCACCGCAAACGGGTTCTTTAAGCCGAGACTGCTTGCTCTCTGCCAAAACCGCTTTGTTTTCATCAGGTTCAAATATCCCATTGGTAACGGCGCTCGTTTTCAAGACACCAAACTCAGTCTTTGTGGCTGGCCTATCTCCAGCGTTCACGCTGATTCCAGCATCTAGTGAGAGGAGGTGAGGTCGCCTCCCCATAAGGAGAGGGGTGCATCACCAATCCTTCGCGAGATATTTATAATAAGTTGGTTTGGAAATCGACATAGTTTGGCAAATTTCACCAACAGAATATTGTTTATTCTTGGCCATTTTTTGCAGGGTACCGATCTGTTGTGGAGTTAGCTTATTTTTACGGCCACCATTCCGTCCTCGCGCCCGAGCTGCTGCTAAACCGGCTACCGTTCTTTCACGAATCAGGTTTCTTTCAAATTCTGCTAACGATCCAAAAATCTGAAAAACGAGCTTACCTCCGGATGTGTTTGTATCGAACCCCTCCTGGAGACTTTGAAAGCCAATTTGACGTGCCGATAACGAGTCGATCACATTTATTAAATGTTTAAGGGATCGGCCGAGTCTGTCCAACCGCCAAACGACTAAGGTATCGCCCGAGCGGATGAATGCAAGCAATTCATCCAAGCCTGGCCGATCTGTTTTGGACCCGCTGCTGATATCCTGAAATATCTTTTCACATCCGGCCTTATTAAGGGCGTCAACCTGCAGAGAAACATTCTGATCAATGGTGCTTATTCTGGCATATCCTATACGCATCACCGCTCCAAATCATCTTCCTGTTCGACCACAGCGCTTCTCAAACCATTTTTCACTCATTCGGGATCCTCCTGTTTGAAGAGTTAATAATCCCATCCGAAACGATTATAAGTTAACTTAGATTAATTGACCATATTTCTTGACCGTTTAACGGCAACAAATCGTCTACTGAAGCCCACCCCGGACCGAGTCAAGAAAACGACCGTTTTCTTGACTCCGGTCTAACCACAAGGCTCACTGGCTCACCTTGCTGGTCCATTTGCAAGTTGAATTCACCGGTTCACCCCTCCGCAATATTCCCTCTGTTGAGGGGGAGAGAAAAGTAAGGAGGAGTGCAGTTCTTAGATTGTTAAATGTCGATAGGGGTCCATGCTTTGGTGAAGTATATCGATAACCTCAACATGATTTTTAGCTTTCCGGTAGAAGATAACGTGTGAGCCAGCCAGAAAACTTAAATAGCCCTTTTTGACCTCTTCACGTTGTCGCCCTATATTGGGGTGTTCTGAGATGGTTTGCAGCTTTTTTTGAATGAACTTTAAGTAAGATCGAGTTTGCTCTTCGCCGAAATGCTCAAGCGAATAAGCCTTGATGCTACGCAAACTTTTTTGTGCATTGGGAGAAAGAATGTATTGGGTCATATCAGCCAATTAACTCATTCATGAAGGCCTGGCCGTCGATCCCTTGTCCTTTATCAAGCTGAGCTTCACCCTCAGCTAATTTTACACGCAACGCTTCCAGTTTGGTTTCTTCAATTTCTAAAAGTCGCAAGCCTGCACGAACCGCTTCGCTGGTATTATCAAAACGCCCTTGTGAAATTTTTGATTTAATAAAATCAGAAAAGTGCTCGCCCAGGGTAACGCTAGTGTTTCTCTGCATGGAAAATCCTCCTTAATATGTACCAATATATAATACATTATTTTATGGGGAATAGATAGCGTTTTTCCCTCTCAAGTGTTTGCAATTTGTTGTCATAAGTCTGCTATGATTCTGAACAGTGGCTTCAATCAGAAATGGCGCCAAAAAATTGGACACGCCTTTAAGTGTCCAATTTTTCGGCGCCACTTCTCTGGATAGGGGGAAATTGGGCGGCGGGCATGCTATCGTCGCACTTTACAGCAACAGTAGTAGTGTTAACCTTGATGCTTGATGGACGCATCGAATATTTGATGTGGCAATATTAACGCTGAACAATGCGGCTTGGGTCAAGGCGAAGGGTTGAAGCAACGCCCAATCCCATCACCCAGGCTCGGATTGGGCGATAAAAAATTACCGGGTGTAAACAGGTCTGGGCTGATACCCGGTGTGCAACAGCTCGTGCGATTTGTGGCTGAGAGGTTTTTCCAGGAATTTTTCATAGATCTCAATGATCTCAGGATTCTGGTGTGAACATCTCTGTTTACAGGCCTCATCGTCGGCGTACAGGGCCGCAATTCTCTTGGCCCGGACATCATCATCGGTATTGTAGGGCTGACCGCCCCCGGCAATACAACCACCACGGCAGGCCATGACTTCAATAAAGTGATACGGCGGTTCCTTGCCGTTGTCCCTTGCCTCACGTACTTCTTCTATGAGTGAGCGCACGTTGGCCATGCCGTGAGACACGGCCACCTTAATCTCGGTCCCCTTGAAATCCGCGGAGCCTTTTTTCACCCCCTCCATACCACGAACGGTTTCAACATGGACATCGGCGAGTTCCTCGCCGGTCACCAGCTTGTACGCTGTTCGTACGGCTGCTTCCATGACGCCGCCGGTGTTTCCGAAAATAGTACCG
>DAIODL010000286.1:0-2868 GCA_036746815.1 Desulfobulbus sp. | reverse complement strand
ATACCACCAGGGAAGCCGGGGCACCGGCCAACATCTTGCCATTGGGAAGACACTCCGCCAGGCGGTCGATGGAGGCGCGGGAGGTGAGCACCACAAAATGCCAAGGATCCTTGGCGCAGGCCGAGGGCGCAGCCATGCCCGCTTCCAGAAGATCCTGGATCAACTCCGGGGTAATTTCCTTGTCCGTATAGCGGCGGATACTGCGCCGGGAAAAAATGGGTTGTAATGATGAATGCATCGTTCCTCCTCAAAATTAAAAAGCCGGCAACGGAAAATCCGTTACCGGCTCTATTCTGACAACTTCTAAGAACGCACGTCAAGTGCGTCCAGCGGACATCAGATCAGGCCTTTGAAGAAGTCGTTGCCCTTGTCATCCACCAGGATGAAGGCTGGGAAGTCAACCACTTCAATCTTCCACACAGCTTCCATGCCCAGTTCCGGATAATCGATGCACTCGACTTTCTTGATGTTCTCCTCAGCCAACAGAGCTGCCGGACCACCAATGGAGCCCAGGTAGAAACCACCATGTTTCTGGCAGGCATCCGTGACCTGCTGCGAACGGTTGCCCTTGGCAATCATCACCATGGAGCCGCCATTGGACTGGAACAGATCCACATAGCTGTCCATACGGCCGGCCGTGGTCGGACCAAAAGAACCGGAGGGCTTGCCTTCAGGCGTTTTTGCAGGACCTGCATAATACACCGGATGCTCTTTCAGGTAATCGGGCAGCGGCTTACCGGAATCAAGCAGCTCTTTCCACTTGGCATGGGCGATATCACGGCCCACGATAATGGTACCGGTCAGCGAAAGCACGGTGGAGACCGGATGTTTGCTCAATTCGGCCAGCACCTTGGGAATGGGCTGGTTGAGGTCGATCTTCACGGAATGCGAACCCGTGCGGTTGCGGTACTCCGCCGGAATCAGGCGGCCGGGATCACCGTCCATCTGCTCAATCCACAAGCCTTCCTTGTTAATTTTGGCCTTGATATTGCGGTCGGCGGAGCAGGAAACGCCCATGCCCACCGGGCAGGAGGCGCCATGGCGGGACATGCGGATTACGCGGATATCATGCGCGAAATATTTGCCGCCAAACTGGGCGCCCAGGCCGATCTTGTAGGCCTCTTCCAGAAGCTCTTTCTCCAGTTCCACGTCACGGAAGGACCGGCCCAGCTCGTTGCCGCTGGTGGGCAGCGCGTCCAGATAATGCGCGGAGGCCAGTTTCACGGTTTTCAGGCAGGTCTCAGCCGAGGTGCCGCCGATGACAAAGGCGATGTGATACGGCGGGCAGGCGGCAGTTCCCAGGGTTTTCATCTTGGCCACCAGGAATTTCTTGAGGGTGCCGGGGTTCAGCAGGGCCTTGGTCTCCTGATAGAGATAGGTCTTGTTGGCGCTGCCGCCGCCCTTGGCCAGGAAGAGGAATTTGTATTCATTGCCCTGAATGGCGTAGATATCAATCTGTGCCGGCAGGTTGGTCTTGGTGTTGACTTCCTCATACATGCTCAAAGGCGCGTTCTGGGAATAACGCAGATTTTCCTCGGTATAGGTGGTGTACACACCGGCGGAGATCTGCTCGGCATCATCGCAGCCGGTCCACACGTTCTGCCCTTTCTTGGCCACCACGCAGGCGGTACCGGTGTCCTGGCAGACAGGCAACACATAGTCCTTGGCGACTTCGGCGTTGCGCAGCATGGCCAGAGCTACTTCCTTGTCATTGCGGGAAGCTTCGGGATCGGCAAAAATTTTGGCGACCTGCTCATTGTGGGCCGAGCGCAGACGGAAGGAAACCTCGCGCATTGCCTGATTCGCGATCACCTTGATACCTTCGGGGTCGACCTTCAACATTTCCTGTCCATTGAAGGTTTCCGTGGATACATACTTGGCGGTACCCTCCAGCAACCGGTACTTCGTTTCATCTTTACCGAGCGGAAAGGGATCCTGATACACAAAACCTGCCATAATCGTGCTCCTTGTTTGAATGAAAAACCGAATGTAAATGAGACCGATCGCATCGGACCAGCCGACAGACCTCGAACAAATCGCGCTGCCCACAGGGATTCATGCGGCTTATACACACGCATCACCGAAAAGTGAGCGACCACATATTGTACACGCTTTCTTTTACCCCGCACAGGCGGAGATGGCAAGACAGGAGATTGATGAACGCCCGGCCAAAAGCATCGTACAGTCGTGAATATGCGGAACAGAGGCAGGGATGCCGTTAACGCGAGGTGACAAAAATTTCACACCAGCTCCGCCATCACCTGATTGGCCAGTGCCATTCCCCGTGCGGTGAGGGCGAGATAATCCCCCTCTATCGTAAGCAGTTGCTCTTGTAAAAGTCTGGGCAACTGCCCCTGATAACAGACACGCAGGTCCAGGTCAAAGCGCTCCTGCAAGGCGGAAATAGATACCCCGCGGGTCATGCGCAGCCCCATGATCACGGTTTCCCGAAATGCGGCCGCTCGCTCCAGCCGCTCGGTATTACACCACACCCGCTCGCCTCGAAGGCTCAACTGGCAATACTTATTCAGATCCGCTACCGCTGCACGCCGTTCCCCGTACAGGAAAGAAACCGCGGCCGGTCCCAGCCCCAGATAAAAACCGTTTTCCCAGTAATTCACATTGTGGCGGCACTCGCGTCCCGGCAGCGCATAATTGGAGATTTCATAGCGCTGCAGGCCATGCTGCGCTGTCAACCGGTGCGCCATGTCCATCATGGTCAGCACCGTGTCCTCATCGGGCAGAACGCAAGTTTTTGCCTGCACCTGGTGCCAAAGCGGCGTCCCCTCCTCCAGAGTCAGTTCATACAGGGAAAGATGGACGGGTTTTTCGGCGAGCATCGTTTCCAGGGTCTGCTGCCAGGAAGTG
>DAIODL010000285.1:0-2873 GCA_036746815.1 Desulfobulbus sp. | reverse complement strand
GGGAAAATCTTTTCTGTCCCCTCCTCCCGACCGTACACATTGAAGGTAATACCCATCTTCAGCAAGAGCGCCTCCGCCGCCTGCTGATGCAGGAGCAGATTGCCCGGCGGCAGGGATTCGATCCTGTCCACCAGCAGTTGCGCACCCGGCCGGGGAGTGCCGTCGGGTTGAATCAATTCGTCGTAAAAGTCCCCAGGGTCGTAACTTGCAAAGGTTTTCATAATGCCATCCACCCCCTTTCGATGATCTCACAAAATGCCACCACAGGCATTTTATCCTCTGACTGATAGTTCACTGCGATAATCCCCATTGGGGATCTTGCCGCTTCAGCCGGAAAGCATAAAAATTTGTTCTTCAGAAGTGCCAGGAAGCACCCGCCTCTCTTCAACAATTTCCTGTGTAATAAAGAAGCCAGTCACCCCTTTTAAACATTTTCCGAGCAACAACCGGTCCAATCTCGATGCATTTTAACAACAACTGAATATTATTCTATTTTCTCCAAAATACACCAGACCATTTTTTCCATTTTTGAATTTTTCCCAGGAATTAACCGACATTTTTGACAAAACAAGCCATCTTTCTCTTCCCGGAAAATATATTACGTGTGCTTACCTTCTTTACAGATACCAGACACGCCAGGTCAATTTCCCCTCGCCAGGCCGCATCATTCCTTACATTTTCTTGACGACAGGTGACGGTATGATAGGATAAAAACGTATACACACGTGAAACATTTCCTTCCGCTTCCCTTCTCTTGAAACAGATAGCCATGCCGCCTCTCATCACCTGCCCCAAATGTGGTCACCAGCAGACGGATCCTGTCGAATGCAAGGCATGCGGGTTGATTTTTGCTAAATACAACAAAGCTCAGGAGCGCAAAGCCCAACTGGCAGAAGAGGAAGCAGAAGCAGCAGTTCATGTCGTTGTTCAGGAATCAACGAGTAAAAAGGCCCTGTTTTCCATCGCGTTTCTGGCCATTCTGGTCGGCGTCCTGACTGCAGTTATCCTGGTTCGTTTTGTCTACAAACGGCCACCCGAGATGGCAGTCACAGAGACTATTCCTGCGCCTCAGACAGAGAGTGCCGTCACCCAAAGACCCATCTTGCCCCCCCTGCCCGTCAACAGTGGCGACTCCAGTTCGCAGCAGAAAACAAAATTTTCCTCGCCCCTCCAGCATGCCGAGGCAGGCACCGTGTCCATTGAAGCGCCCTGGGGAAAAGGCTCGGGGTTTTTTATCACCAATACTGCCGTCATTACCAACCGGCATGTGGCTCAGCCAGACCAGAAAAAAATCCAGGAACTGCGCCAAGATGTCGCTGACGGCCAGCAGATGATGGATCTTGAACGCCAGAGTATGGCCGACATTCGTGATAAAATTGAAAAATGGCCGGAAGGACCGGTACGGCAACAGCTCAGAATGATCCTGCAGCAGAAGGAAAAGGCGTTTGATCAAAACGTGCCGAGGCTTGAGAAATTGAAAGCGGCCCTCCGGGCTATGGAACAGGCACAGTCAGACAGCAGCATCAAGGTCATTCTTGTCGATGGCACGGAAATCATGGCAAGCGGCGTGCAGATCAGCCCCAACCGTGATCTGGCGCTGCTCACCGTGTATACTGAAAAAGCGGTGGTTCTGGAACCGGCCACCCGCGCCAATGTGCTCAACCAGGGTGACAAGGTGTACGTTATCGGCAATCCCATGGGACTGCGGAACACCGTCACTTCGGGCATTTTTTCCGGATACCGGCAGAACAAGGATACCGGACAGAAGTATCTGCAGACGGACGCGGCGATCAATCCCGGTAACAGCGGAGGTCCACTGATTGATGCAGCCGGCCGGGTTCAGGGTATCAACACCATGATTCTTACCGGCACTCAGGGCATCGGTTTTGCTATCCCCATTCAGGATGCGCTCGACGAATTTTCCCTCAACCCCTGAGGCAGCTTCCGATCCGCTGGCATCCCTGGCCTGCCCCCTGTGCGGCAATGATGCTCACCTGCGTTCGCTTGCCGGTGTGGATCAGCGTCATTACCGGTGCTGTCCTCAGTGCCAGCTCATCTTTGTCGAGCCCGGTGAGCGGCCGTCACGACGTGAGGAGCGGAAGCGCTACGCCCTGCATCAGAACAGTGCAAACGATAGCGGCTATGTCCGCTTCCTGCGCCAGTTGCTGACGCCGCTTACCCCCCACCTCACATTAACCTCACGCTGCCTTGATTACGGCTGCGGTCCGGCACCGGTGCTGGCAAATCTGTTGCGCGAACAGGGATATGTCTGCGACATCTATGACCCTTTTTTCGCCGACCTTCCCCTGCACCCGCCTTACGACTGTATTCTCGCCTGCGAATGCTGCGAGCATTTCCACGAGCCGGCCCGCGATTTCGCCCGTATCTGCTCGCTGCTCGCCCCGCGCGGCCTGCTCGCCATCATGAGTGAACGCTGGACCACGCCCGCCCACTTCGCCACCTGGAGCTACACCCGCGATTTCACCCATGTCAGTTTTTTCCATCGGAAAACCCTTGCCGCGCTGTGCCGTCTCTTTGGCCTGGAGCTGCTCTGGCAGGATCAACAGCGGGTAGCCCTGTTCCGCAAAACAGTCCTTATCCGGGGTAACTTTTGATCAAAAAAGAAGTGGACATTCAATTTTATTCTGCATAATAAAGATCTGTCCGTGAGCATATCCCGGACACGGTACCTGCAAGAGCCGTACAGTGTTTCTTGCCACGCGGGCGCAACGCCTGCCAATTCTGCTTTTTCCCTTTTATGCGTTCACAACGAAATATTGCTGTTCCCGGTGCTGTCGGCAGTTCCCCTACTGTCAACCTCCTCAGCCTGGTGCTGATTTTTTCTGCGCTCTCCGCTTTTGCCCCGCTGGCCA
>DAIODL010000284.1:0-2888 GCA_036746815.1 Desulfobulbus sp. | reverse complement strand
ACGGCCAGACCGCCACCTACGGTGAACTGGCAATAAGGCTGGGCGGGATCGGCAAGGCCCGGGCCGTGGGCGGGGCGGCGCATGCAAATCCCATTGCCATCGTCATTCCCTGCCATCGTCTGATTGGCGCGAACGGACAACTCACCGGTTTCAGCGCGGGCCTGGCCATGAAACAGACACTCCTTGATCTGGAACGGCGCGCCTTCCTCACTGTTCAATGAAGGCCCTGCCTGAAAGGAAAAAAACTGTGCAAACAAACGGCGCTCCCTCAGGATAGCCCGTTATCCGCCATTGCTCAGAAAATGCACGACGTGCTCTGTAAACGCTTTGGGATTTTCCATATGTATGGCATGTGCCGCATGCTCGATCAGCACCACACTTGTGCTCGGGATCGCCTGCAAAATCTGCAGGCTTTCCTCAAAAGGAAACAGCAGATCCTCTTTTCCGCACATGATTAAGGTCTTCGCCTCAATGCCTGAAAGCTGTTTTTGACAGTTGAATTCCTTCAGGGCTTTGACTTGTTGTGCGAACGCAACGTCACTTTGTGGATAAGGGTAGGTAATGGCCAGTTGTACTGCGTCCCTGCAGACTTTGGGATCCTCGAAAAAGCGTTTGGAGAATATCCAGTAAAATATGTTGCGAAACCAAAGTCCGGGCTCCATCCCCAACCGCAGAGCATCTGCCCAATCATGGAAAAGCGCATTATTTCTTGCGGAGTTCAATGCCGACGTACCCGCCAAGATCAAATTGGTCACCCGTTCAGGATAACGGATGGCGCAATCCAGGGCGGCAAAGCCTCCCATCGAATGTCCAAGCAGGGTGGCGGATGGCAGTCCTAAATGTTCGAGAAGTGCGTTGCAGTCATTGGCGATGTGCTGAATGCTGGTCTCCGTGTCCTGCGGCTTTGTTCTTCCCACGCCTCTGTTGTCCGGAAGAATTACAAGATAATGCCGGGCAAGTTCTTCCACGATCGGAAGCCAACTCTGGGAGTCGCTGGCAAGGCCGGCAATCAGCATGAGGGGCTGGCCTTTTCCGTGACATTCGTAATAAAGATCAACACCATTGATTATTGTGTGGGACATGTTGCGGTATCCATGATGAGCTTTACTCATAGGAAACTGACCTGTCCATGACACCGCAGGTGATGCCATGGACAGACAAAAAACACAAATGATCTATGCACATTACCTGTTCCACCATGGTCACAGGCAAGAGGATGGCCCCATTGATCAGCGCCAGACAATCTTTTCTATTCCTTCACCGTCTTTTCTCCCATTTACGCTGCGTCTCACAGCTCATGAAGATCGTAAACACACTTTTTTAGACATACCTGGAGGCGTGAGACCGAACTGCCAGACCTGCAGAAAGCGCGCTTTGAAACCACCTGCGCAGGTAAGCAGGTAGTAACGCCACATGCGGCGAAAAGTTTCACTGTAGTGCTCACGCAAGGACTCCCAGGCGGCTTCGAAATTTTTTTCCCAGGCCACAAGCGTTTTGGCGTAATCCTCGCCGATGTTCTGCACATCATCAATCAGGAAACTGCCATCCATGGCGTTTTCCAGCTGCTGCAGGCTGGGAATATGGCCATTGGGGAAGATGTATTTATGCATCCAGGGATCAAAACCTGAGACACTGTGCACCTGGCCGATGGTATGCAGCACGAACACTCCATCTTTTTTCAGCAGACGGTGTGCGTCCTGAAAATATTCCCGGTAATTATGCTCGCCCACATGCTCAAGCATGCCCACGCTGACAATGGCGTCATAGGGCGTTTTTGGTTTGAGGGCCCGGTAATCCTCTAAAAGAAAAGTCACCGGCAGGCCGCTCTCTCTGGCCAGACTGCTGCCCAGTTCATACTGTTGTTTACTCAAGGTGACGCCTTCACAGGTCACACCGTACTTTTCCGCGGCATAGAGCATGAAACTGCCCCATCCGCAACCGATGTCCAAAACACGCATGCCCGGCTCCAGCCCCATTTTACGGCATAACAGATCAAGTTTCTGCTCCTGGGCGACATTGAGGTCGTCCGTGTCCTTCCAGTAGCCGCAGGAATAGGCCATACGCCGGTCAAGCATGGCCTTGAACAGATTGTTCCCCGTGTCGTAATGGGAGCTGACGTCAAGCTTGGCCCTGACAATGCTCTGAGGATTGCGCAAAAGCCGTTTCAGTCTTGTCCACCCCAGCACCACTCCCAGAGGAAATCCTGCTGCCGAACTTATCCGCTCGTGAAAATTGGTGCGCAACAGGCGGTAAGCGAGCTCGTCAAGGGCATTACAATCCCACCAGCCGTGCATGTATCCCTCGCCGATCCCCAGGGTACCCCGACTGAGCATGGCGGCAAAATGCTCTTTGTCATGCACCTGAATATCCCAGGGACGGTCACCATCAAGGTGAACATCAACTTCGGCAAGCAGAGGAGAAAGTATGGAAAAAGCATGATCAGACATATCGCACCTCTTCAATCCATTTGCGCCGGAACCTGCTCATGGTTAAGCAACAAAGACGTAGATAATCGATACGCAGAGTCCTGGCGGACTTGGGGTGCGGCGATAGCGGAGGAAAATCCACTACAGTGAGACTGCAGCATACAAGAAAAGGATGGTTTACCTGGCACCACCGCCCTGCACTCGCTGGACAGGAAAAATGTAGCTGTTGCCTGAAACCAACTGCAGCCAAGGGCACGGAACAGGCAACATCAAAAAATTCCCAAAACCACTTTACCACATAAACGCGGCATGGGGGTCTATGGCAAACAAAAAAATAACACAAATATAACGATTATCTCTTGCCGCACAGGGGATCCGGGCTTCAGACGCCATGCAGGTGCCACCAGCGCAACCATAAAAAAAGCCCGGATGGTACAAACCATCCGGGCTCGCTGAAACACA
>DAIODL010000283.1:0-2897 GCA_036746815.1 Desulfobulbus sp. | reverse complement strand
CCAAGATTCCCAACTTGAAGAACCTGGATGCTCGCTTCCAGAATCCCAGCTACGACCCGCATAATACCTACACCGTGCCGTACCAGTGGGGCACTGTGGGCATGATTTTCAGTAAGAAAGCGCTGGGTGCGGACTATGTGCCGTCCCTGAGTCTGCTGTTTGATCCGGCTGCGCGCAAGGGACCGTATGTGCTGATCGATTCCTTCCGGGAGATGCTGGGTGTTGCTCTGCGTTACATGGATAAAAGCGTCAACACCGTGGATACCAAGGATCTGCAGGCGCTGGCCAAGATGATGATCGAAACCAAGTCCAGCAAATATTTTGCCGGCTTTGACGTGGGTACCGGCGGCCGCAGCAAGGTTGTTGCCGGTACCGCCATCGCCGCCCTGTGCTACAACGGAGATGCTCTGCGTGCCGTGGCTGATCATCCCAATGAGATCGGTTTTGGCAATCCCAAGGAGGGTACGGTGATCTGGGCAGATAACATGGCCATTCCGGCCAAGGCGCCCAATCCCAAGTATGCCTATACCTTCATCAACTGGGTGCTCGATGCCAAGAACGGCGCCAAGCTGTCCAACTGGACCCGCTATGCCACCCCGAACCAAGCCTCCAAGCAGTACATTACTCCGGATGATCTGAAGAACCCGGCCATTTACCCCAGCGATGCGGAGATGAAGAAAATGCAGTTCATCAACGATCTGGGTAAGAACAACCGCTATTACGACGAGATGTGGACCATGATCAAGGCCCGCTGATTCTATGTATCATGAGAAAAATTTTTACCAATGCACAGGGAATCAGCCTGGATGCGGACAATACCCGGTTCGACACCTTGGTGGTGGAAGGGGAGACCATTCTTGCCGTAGGCGGCAAGGAACTCCTGTCCAGATTCTCTGCACCTCCCGACCAGATCATTGATCTGCGCGGCAAAGCCATCCTGCCCGGTTTTATTGATGCACACCAGCATCTGCAATGGACCGGGCAGGTCCTGGGCAGCGCCGATGTAAGTCGCTGTACGCATCTGGCGGACGTTTTTGCGGTTCTCCATCAACAGCGCGGGAAGATAAGCGCTGGCGACTGGGTGCTGGCCTACCAGCTGTTTGATCAGAATTTGCAGGAAAAGCGCATGCCCACGGCCGCCGAGCTGGATGCGGTATGCGACAATGTGCCCGTTGCCGTCGTGCACGCCTCGTTTCACTTTGTCTCTCTGAACAGTTTGGGGCTGCAAACACTCGCGCTGCAGCCGGACATGGATGGCGTTGATGCGGTGCAGGGGAACATGACGGGCCTGGTCCGCGATCCCGCTTCCTTTAATCTGGTGCTGCCGCAGATTGATGCGCTGATATCGGATACGCGCATTGTGCAGGGCTACCATGCCGCGGCCCGGGCTGCGCTCAGACGGGGCATCACCTGTCTGAACTGTCTGGACGGCAAGGACGGGCAGGAGGCGGTTTCCCTGTTGCTGTACCGGCACAAGGACGAGCTGCCGCTGCACATCGTGCAGTGGAATCAGAACCGCGATGTGCAGTCCAGCCTGGCGCTTGGCCTGCAGCGCATCGGTGGCTGCATCTGTGCCGACGGTGCCATTGATTGTTATACCGCAGCCCTTTTTGAACCTTACCGGGACCAACCGGATAATTACGGGTCCCTGACCTATACGCAGCTGGAGATGGATGCCTTCGTCATCGAGGCGCATCGTCAGGGGCTGCAGTTGGCAGTGCACTGCGAAACAGACCGCGCCATTGAACAGGTGCTGCATGCCATGGAAAAGGCGCTGAGGCTTTATCCGCGTGGGGACCACCGGCACCGCATTGAGCACCTGGAAGTACCGACCTGCGGGCAGATCGAGCGCATGGCAGCGGCGGGCATTATCGCCTCCATGCAGCCGGCATTTTTTCCGTACCTCATGCAGGACCAGCAGGTGTTTGCCAACATGCTCGGGCCCAGCCGGCACAAGCTGCTGCACCCGTACCGCACCATTCTTGATGCCGGAGTGATGATCTGCGGCGGCTCGGATTCGCCGGTCACCCCCTATGATCCGCTCTCTGGCATTCAGGCGGCAGTATGCCACCCCTATGCGCCGGAGCGGGTCAGCCTTACCGAGGCGCTGCGCATGTTCACCACTGCGGCAGCCTTCAGTGCTTTTGAGGAGCACGAACGCGGCTCGCTGCAGGCGGGCATGAAGGCGGAATTCATTGTGCTGGACCAGAGTCCGTATGACGTGGCGCCTGAGGACATCACCAAGCTGCACATCGAACAGATTTTTGCCAACGGCAAGCTGTACACACAAGAAGAACTCTCAACATAAAAAATGGAGAAAAAATGAGTAGGGATATCGCAGGGGCGTTTGCGGAAGCCCGGAAGTACGTTGACTTGATCGATAAAAGCGAGGCCGAGATCACCCGTGCCGAACGCGAAATGGTTGCCACGGAAACCGTGGCCAACTTTCGCGATCACGTAAACAAGGGTTTTCTGGAATACCGTAAATCAGTGACCCTGCAGGACAGCTTTGCAGTAACAGAATGGACCGGCCAGGGTTCCATCCTCAAGGATATCCTGGGACGTGAATATATCGATTTACTTGGTGGTTTCGGGCTCTATACCTATGGCATCCGCCATCCGAAAATTGTCGCGGCCGTCAAGGCCCAGCTCGACCGCAGCCCGCAATACAGCCAGGAAATGCTGGATCCGCTGCGCGCCAAACTTGCCCAGATCATCGCCATGCTCACCCCGGGTGACATTCAGTACGGTTTCTTTGCCAATTCCGGCACAGAAGCGGTGGAAGGCGCCATGAAACTGGCCAAGTTCTACACCGGCAAGAAAGGATTCATTGCCATGCTGCGCGGCTTCCACGGCAAGACCCTGGGGTCGCTGTCACTGATGGGCAAGAATGTGTT
>DAIODL010000282.1:0-2911 GCA_036746815.1 Desulfobulbus sp. | reverse complement strand
CAGTATGCCTTATCTCATGGAAGGACTTCTGCAGGGAGTTGTCGGCGGGGGCGCCGGTATTCTGGCACTCTTGCTGCTTTTCAACTGGATCAAACTCCAGTTTGCCGGACCGCACACCACCAGCCTGACCTTCACCTTCTTCTCGTGGCCCTCCATCTGCCTGATTATTTGTCTGGCTGCGTTGTTCTGTGTGATCGGCAGTTTTTCCTCCATCAGACGTTTCCTGCGAATCTAAATGCCGATGAAACTCTGTTCATACCTGATCATCGTCATTTTCACCTTCACCTTTGGTTGTGGTGCCGTCCAGGCTGCGTCCCAGGATGCCCATGCGATCAAAATCGATCCGCTGACCATCAAGAAAAAGGTACCGCCAGCTGTCCGTCCTGCGAAAATCCAGAAAAAAAACCCTCCCATGGTGACCGACAAGGGCAAGGACACAGTGCAACTGCTGCATGTTGATAAAACCACCAGTACCAACGAACTGCGTTTCAACATCAACAAACTTCGCACTGGAATCAATGCAGAATCACAGATGTTGCAGGACAGTACCCAGCAGGCACAGGACCTGATGGTGGAACTGCGCCAGCTCAACATGGATATTCTGCAGCGTCAGCAAAAAATTGCTGCGCTGAAAAAGAAGGTCAGCGCGCAACAAAGCGTTCTGGATGCCAGCCAAAATAAACTGGACGCTCTGATGCGGCAGAGCGCTCCTCTGCGGAACCATCTCATAAAACGGCTGCGCGCCTATTATCTGATGGGCCATTACGGCTTCTTCAACATCACCTTTTCCGGCAAAACACTGCCGGAACTGCTGATCGCCAGCGAAGCTTTCAAGCACCTCTCCACTTATGATCGGGCACTTTTTACGGACTATCGTAAAAATATTACGGATATCCAAGAAGTAACGCGGGCCAACCAGCTCGAAAAATCCGTACTGGATAACTTCCTCGCTGATGCCGGCAATGAGGAACAGGCCCTGCAGAAATCCATTGCTGAAAAAAGTGGTCTTCTTGAGAAAGCGCAGGCCGAAGGTGCATCATATAAGCAAAGTTTAGCGGCCATGTACCAGGCAGAAAAGGAACTGACCGCCAAGCTGAAAATCAGGCAGAAAAATGACCCCAGCACGAAATACCAAAACATTCTTCTGGCCCAGGGACAGCTGCCCCCGCCGGTCACAGGGCAGCTGATAAGTCAGTTTCATGCGGATGGAAATGCGAGCAATGATATTTTCAATAACGGTATCTCCATCAAGACGTTGCCTAACAGCGACGTGGAATGCATTTTTTCAGGAACCGTACTTTTTGCAGGCCCCATGGAAGGTTATGGCAACCTGATCATCATTGATCACCAGAACCAGTACTATTCCGTAAACGCACGGCTTGGCAAGATGCTGGTACATCAGGGCGACAGCGTCACTTCGGGCAAGGTGATCGGTACAACACGGCCGGACAGTAACCAGCCGGCCGGCGCCTTTTACTTTGAAATCCGTCATGATGCCGTTGCAGAAGACCCTGTAACCTGGCTGAGTCCCGGCAGTCTGGAGCGACTCTGAGCATTCTCTCTGATTTCCGGCCCCGTTCTTAAGAAAGCATTGCTTCAGTACGAAAATCTCGTTACATTAATCTGTTTTATATAGTTCGTTTTTGAAACATATTTGGAAACGAGCAGCACTCCCCACTGGCCGCTTTTTTGAGACGTAATCCATCGGAAAGGGACGTTTTATGAGGCTGTCATTATTTTGGGAGCGCAACCTGTCTCGATCATCAATTTTTCCGCGCACGCCTCAACATGGTTCCGGCGTACTGACAACCTCATGACACGCCTATTCATCGCCATTCTCACCTGTTGCTTCCTTATGGTCTCCACGGCATCCGCCGAAAGCCAGAAGAAAGAACAACAATTCTACAAGGACCTGGAAACCTTTGCCAACGTACTGACTCTGATTCAGCAGTACTATGTTGACCCGGTGGACACGCACAAGGTCATTATCGGCGCCATAAACGGCATGCTCGGTTCGCTTGACCCGCATTCCGCCTATATGACGCCCGATGATTTTAAAACACTTGAAGAAGAGACATCCGGCAGTTTCACCGGCGTGGGCATTGAAATTTCCATCCGTGACGGCATCCTCACCGCGGTTGCCCCCATTGAGGGCACGCCCGCGGATAAACAGGGCATCAAGTCCGGTGACCAGATTCTGCGCATTAACGGTGTCACCACCAAGAATATGACCCTCATGGAGGCTGTAAAAAAACTGCGCGGCGCGGTCGGCACCAAGGTGACCATCAGCGTCAGCCGCCCGGACTGGAAGGAACCCCGGGATTTCACCATGACCCGCGAGGCCATTCCGCTGGTATCGGTCACGTCCATGCCGCTGGAGCCGGGTTTTGGATACCTGCGTATTTCCAATTTTCAGAATTCCACGGCCCAGGATACACTCAAGGCTTTGAATGAACTACGTAAAAAAGGCAATCTGCAGGGACTGATTCTCGACCTGCGCAACAACCCCGGCGGTCTCCTGGACCAGGCGGTACGCGTGGCTGATATCTTTCTGGATAAAGGTATTATTGTCTCCACCCGGGGGCGTAACCGGGAAGAGCAGATGATATTCAAGGCTCACACGGACAGTTTCCGCAATGATTTTGCCATGGTAGTGCTGGTCAACAGCGGCAGCGCCAGCGGTTCTGAAATCGTCGCCGGAGCGCTGCAGGATCATAAACGCGGGATCATCCTCGGGACCACCACCTTTGGCAAAGGGTCGGTGCAGACAGTCCTGCCACTGCCGGATGGCGCGGGACTGCGTCTGACCACCGCCAAATACTATACACCCAGCGGGGCATCCATCCAGGCCACCGGTATCAAACCGGACATGGTGGTAAAACTGAAATCATCCGCGCCTGCTCCGGGACAA
>DAIODL010000281.1:0-2916 GCA_036746815.1 Desulfobulbus sp. | reverse complement strand
GCCAAAAGGCTTAATCTTGGAATGAAGGTGGAACCAGTAACGTGCATAATGCCTGTGCCGCGCGGGACAGGGATGCATTTTTCCGGGTGATGATGCCTAAAACGCGGTACAGGGTGATACCCGGTGCCGGCAGGCTCACCAGATCCGCCCCTGCCATAATCTCCGGGAGTACGCTCCAGCCAAGGCCGGATGCCACCAGCATGCGGATGGTTTCCAGGTAATTGGTTTCAATACCGGTGCGCAGGATAATGCCCGCACCCGTCATGGCCGCTTCAATAAGCCTTCTCGTTTCCGTGCCTTTTTCCGGGACGATAGCGGGGTATTCCTGCAGCCGCGTCAAATCCCGGCACCCGGCCAGCACGTGGTCGCGGCTGACCATAATCTGCAGGGGGTCATCCCAGATTTTGCGCAGTTCCTGGTTACCCACCGTTTCCTGAGGCAGGGTTACCACCACCATTTCCAGATCGCCATCCGCCACTGCCGCACAGCCGCTTTCCGAATCCATGAATTTGATTGCAAACTCCACCTTGGGATACAACAAGCTGTACTGACGCAGATAGCGCGGCAACCGGTGCAAGCCGATATGATGGCTGGTGGCCAGACGCAGCCGCCCGCTCACCTCGCCGGAAAGATCAGCGATCACCTGACGGCAGTCCTCCATTTCCTGCAAAATGTGATGCACCCGGGGCAGAAGCTCCCTCCCCGCTTCGGTCACAATCACCCTTTTGCCCAGCCGTTCAAAAAGCCGGGTATCCAGCTCCGTTTCCAGACCGGCCACGCGTTTGCTCACCGCAGGCTGGGTGAGATACAACCGGTCCGCCGCCAATGAAAAGGAACCGGTGTCCGCCACAGCCAGAAATGCCTGCAAGGTATTCATATCCATTTTTCTATTCTATATCGGAATACATTTTATGAAAATAATGAATTTGCGTTATCGGAAAACAGTGGCTACAAAGGATGGCAACAAGGAGGTAGACCATGCAACAGACACTCTACGACAAATTATGGAATGCGCATGTGGTGCGCGAGAACGAAGATGGCACCAGCCTGCTCTACATCGACAGGCATCTGGTGCACGAGGTGACCTCGCCCCAGGCCTTTGAGGGCTTGCGGCTGGCCGGAAGAAAACCATGGCGCAGGGAAACCGTGGTGGCGGTGCCGGACCACAACGTGCCTACTACGGACCGATCCACGCCACCGGCTGACCCGGCGGCACGGCTGCAGTTGCAGACTCTGGACAGGAACTGTGCTGAATTCGGCCTGACCGAATTTGGCATCCAGGATCTGCGCCAGGGTATTGTGCACGTCATCGGCCCGGAACAGGGCGCCACCCTGCCCGGCATGACCGTGGTCTGCGGCGACTCGCACACCTCCACCCATGGCGCCTTCGGGGCGCTGGCTTTCGGCATCGGCACCTCCCAGGTGGAGCATGTGCTGGCCACGCAGTGCCTGGTGATGAAAAAATCACGGTCCATGCTCATCGCAGTCGATGGCTGCCTGGCTCCAGGCGTAACCGCCAAGGACATGATTCTCTACATCATTGGCCGGATCGGTACGGCCGGCGGCACGGGCTGTGTCATTGAATTTGCGGGTGCAGCCATCCGCGCTTTGAGCATGGAGGGCCGCATGACCATCTGCAACATGGCCATTGAGGGTGGTGCCCGGGCAGGCATGATCGCGGTAGACGACACCACCATGAACTATGTGAAGGGCCGTCCCTTTGCCCCGCAGGGTGCGCTGCTCGCCCAGGCCGAAACCGCCTGGAAAGAGCTGCACAGCGACCCGGACGCCAGGTTTGATCATGTGGTGGTACGCATCGACGCGGCCAGCATCGAACCCCAGGTCACCTGGGGCACCTCGCCTGAAATGGTGGTGGGTATCAGCGGCGCGGTGCCGGATCCGGACAAGGAACAAAATCCAGTCAAGGCCGAAGGCATGCGGCAGGCGCTGGCCTACATGGCGCTCAAGCCGGGCACACCCATGCAGGAAATCAGCCTGGATAAGGTCTTTATCGGCTCCTGCACCAACGGCCGTATTGAGGATCTGCGCGCAGCCGCGGCGGTGGTGCGCGGGCACAAAGTCGCCCCCAATATCAAGCTGGCGCTGGTAGTGCCCGGTTCGGGACTGGTGAAGCAGCAGGCGGAACAGGAGGGGCTGCACACCATTTTTCAGGAGGCGGGGTTTGAATGGCGGCAACCCGGCTGCTCCATGTGTCTGGCCATGAACGCGGACCGGCTGTCTCCGGGTGAACGCTGCGCCTCAACCTCCAACCGCAACTTTGAAGGAAGGCAGGGCCAGGGCGGCCGTACCCATCTGGTGAGTCCGGCCATGGCGGCGGCCGCGGCCATTAACGGCCATTTCGTTGACATCCGCACGCTCACCCAAAACGCTTAAACGGCCCCCAAGGAGAAAACTATGCAACCTTTTACCACAGTGCATGGCGTTGTGCTGCCCATCGACCGGGTCAATGTGGATACCGACGCCATTATCCCCAAACAGTATCTCAAGGCCATCGGCAAGACCGGGTTTGGTCCCAATCTGTTTGATGACTGGCGTTACCTGGATCCGGGCGAACCGTACATGGACCACAGCAAGCGGCGCCTCAACCCTGAGTGCATTGTCAACCAGGAACGCTTTGCCGGCGCCACCGTACTGCTGGCGCGCGACAACTACGGCTGCGGCTCCTCCCGTGAGCACGCGGTCTGGGCCATGGTTGATTTCGGCATCAAAGTGGTGATCGCCCCCAGTTTCGCGGACATCTTTTTCAATAACACGCTCAATAACGGGCTCCTGGCCATTACCCTGGAACCGGCGGTGATTGACCGGCTGTTCTCGGAGGTGGAGGCCACGCCCGGCTACGCGCTTGATGTGGACCTGGAGAAAAATACCATCACCACACCATCCGGTGAGGTGATC
>DAIODL010000280.1:0-2922 GCA_036746815.1 Desulfobulbus sp. | reverse complement strand
TCTACCGCAAAACCCGCAAAAAAGTGGAATAACGCCATGAGTGGACGTCTCCTCGCATTGATCATCAAGGAATTTCAGGCACTACTGCGCGACAAGAAGAGCCGCATGGCGGTCATTGTGCCGCCGCTCATTCAGCTGCTCATCTTCGGCTATGCCGCCACCTTTGATCTGACGCATGCACCGCTTGTCATCTGCAACGAGGACAGGGGCTCTTTTTCCCGCGAGCTGGCCGCCCGTTTTGAACGCTCTGAGGGATTTGATGTGCTGGGCTATGTGCACAGCACCCGGAAAATCGCACCGCTTATCGACAGCAAGAAGGCGCTGGTGGCACTGCACATCGGTCCGCAGTGCTCAAGCCAGGTGGCACAGGGGAACAGCTGCCCGGTACAGGTGATCGTGGACGGCCGCAACTCCAACACCGCCATGCTGGCGCTCAACTACGTGCGCACCATTATTACCGATTTCAATGAGGAGAAGGCCGCGCTGAGGGGGATGTCCCTGCCCGCACGGCTCACCATCCGCTCCTGGTTCAACCCCAACCTGGAAAGCCGCTGGCTGCTCGTGCCCAGTATCATCGCCCTGCTCGCCATGGTGATGACGCTTCTGGTGACAGCGCTTTCAGTTGCCCGCGAGCGCGAGGCCGGCACCTTTGACCAACTGCTGGTCACGCCGCTGCAACCCTGGGAAATCCTGGCGGGCAAGGCCATGCCCGGACTCATCGTTGGTATCGGCGAGGTGACCATGATCATCGCTGTCACCGTGTTCTGGTTTAGAATTCCCTTCATGGGCAACCTGGGGGTGCTCTATCTGGGGCTGGTCATCTATGTGCTCGCCCTCATCGGCGTGGGACTCATGATCTCCTCGCTCTGCACCACCTTGCAGCAGGCACTTTTGGGTGCCTTTCTCTTCATCGTGCCCGCGGTGATTCTCTCCGGATTCGCCACGCCCATTGCCAACATGCCCTCCCTGCTGCAGAAAATGACCTACCTCAATCCCATGCGCTACTGCCTCATCATTGTGCGCAGGGTCTTTCTGGAAGGCACAGGACTGCAATATTTTTACAATGAGCTCTGGCCCATGTCAGTGATCGCCGTGGTCACCCTGAGTCTTGCGACCTGGCTTTTCCGGCACCGTATGTATTAACTGCTTCAAGTGTTGATCACCCTGTACAAGGAGACCTCATGCCCCACAAATTTTCCTTTGGACTGAGCACGAAAATCCTCATCATGCTGGTGTTTTACATCACCGCGATTACCATGATGGCCTATGTCAGCTATGAAGATCTGGTGACCACGGAGAAAAAAATCGAGGTACTGGAGCTCTCCTACGGCATTCACAATATGGTGCTGGAGGCACGGCGCTTTGAAAAAAACTATTTTCTCTACGGCCACAAGGAATCCCTGGAGGAAAATAAACGCATTATTCAGGAAGCCCTGGAACGGGGGCAACAGGTCATCCAGACCGACACCAATCTGGCCATCAACCCCAAGCTCAAAAAGCTTGACCAGGATATCAAAAGTTATCTGGCGACCGTTGACGCCCTGCAGGCCCTGCCCGCAACCGATGACCGGAATAAAACAGCTATTGCCGAGACTATCCGCGGCCAGGGGAAAGGCATCGGCGAGCTGAGCGAGGAGGTGGCCAAGTACGAAAAAAGTCTCATCCACCGCATGATCACCATGCTGCGCGGCCAACTCCTTACCTGGTGGTCCATCGCGGTTTCCGTGGGCATTGTGCTCTCCGCTCTCATCGTTTATTTCATTTTCAAGCCGCTCTATGTAATCAAAAAGGCGACCGTGGATATCGCTCAGGGCAAATTCAAGAAACTCCAGGTGATCAACACCCGCGATGAAATCCAGGGGGTGATGGAGGCCTTCAACATCATGGTGAAGGAGCTGGAACGGCGGCAGGACAAACTTATCCAGGCGGAAAAGCTCTCCTCCCTGGGTACGCTCACCGCGGGCGTGGCGCACCAGCTCAACAATCCGCTCAATAATATTTCCACCTCCTGCCAGATCGCCATGGACGAGTTCGATGGCGGCGACACCCCCTTCCTGAAAAAAATGCTCACCAATATTGACCAGGAAACCCTGCGGGCCCGCGACGTGGTCAAAAACCTGCTGGAATTCGCCCGCGCCCAGGATTTCTGCCTGCGTGAAATCCCGCTGGCCGAGGTGGTGAAAAAGTCCGCGCTGCTGGCCAAAAGCCAGGTGCCGCCGCATATCACCATGTCTGTTGACATCCCTGAGGATCTGATCGTGCACATGGACGTGCAGCGCATGCAGGAAGTGTTCATCAATCTACTTATCAACGCAGCCCAGGCCATTGATGGAGCGGGCGCCATCACCATCACCGCGGCCATGGAAGAGACCAGTCCCGATATCCCCGGCAAGCAGGTGGTGATCACGGTGCATGATACGGGCACCGGCATCAGCGAAAAAAATCAGGCGAAAATCTTTGACCCCTTCTTCACCACCAAGGAGGAGGGCAAGGGTACCGGGCTCGGACTTTCCGTGGTCTATGGTATCATCCAAAAACACCAGGGCACAATAAGCGTGCAAAGCAGTCCGGGGCAGGGTACATCCTTTTTTATTCGTCTCCCCTTCCCCAATGAACAGGTTTCTGCGTAACGTCATGGCATGGATGCAATAAAAGTGTTGATCGTGGATGATGAGCCCATCGCCCGCGACAACCTGGAACACATCATCAAAAAGGCGGGTTATCAAACCCTGGCTGCCGAGAATGGAGAACAGGCGATTTCCCTGCTGCGCCATGAGGAGATGAACCTGGTGCTCACCGACCTGTGCATGCAGGGGCTGGACGGGATGGCGGTGCTGGCCGAGGCCAAGAGCCTGTGGCCGGATATCGAGGTGGTGGTCATCACCGGCAACGCCACCGTGGACACGGCGGTGGAAGCCATGC
>DAIODL010000279.1:0-2922 GCA_036746815.1 Desulfobulbus sp. | reverse complement strand
TGCCAGGTACTAGCGGATCTGCTCACTGCAGCGGGTATTCCCGTGGCTGTGCTTACCGGCCGAACCGATGCCGGCGAGCGCGCGGACATTGTGGAACAGGTGCGCAACAACAGAGTGCAGGTGCTCATTTCCACCATCCAGCTCATTGGCGAGGGATTCGACTGCCCCGGACTTTCCACCCTGGTGCTGGCCACGCCCATCAAGTTCGAAGGCCGCTTGCTGCAGGTGGTGGGGCGCATCATGCGCCCGGCGGCGGGCAAAAAGGCCCGTGTCATTGATTATGTGGATGAGCGCGTTCCCGTGCTGCGCCGCTCCGCCGCCAGCCGCCGTTCGGTTTTCTTCTGCTGGTAACCGGTATCCCAATCAAAATCCTTGTCTTTTTGTGGTTTCTCGTGTAAACATTTTTATTTTTGCTTTTTAATCCTCGGCAGTTGCAGGTCAGCCGGAAAGCCGCATGCGCGGTGCCTTCTTTTTTTCCGACATACCCCACAATTCCGTGCTTCGGAGATGTCGGGATCGTTTTTCTCGTGTGGATTACCAAACAGCCTCTATAGAGGGGGCTCGGGAGTATTATGGATCAGCAGTTTATTCGCAATGTCGCTATTATTGCCCACGTCGACCATGGCAAAACCACCCTGGTTGACCAATTGTTTCGCCAGAGCGGCATGTTTCGTGACAATCAGCAGGTGGCGGAACGTCTCATGGATTCCATGGATCTGGAGCGCGAGCGCGGTATCACCATCGCCTCGAAGAACGGGTCCTATACCCACGGGGACTATCACATCAACATCATCGACACCCCCGGCCATGCCGATTTCGGCGGCCAGGTGGAGCGGGTGCTGCGCATGGCCGACGGCGCGCTGCTGTTAGTGGATGCCCAGGAAGGCCCCATGCCGCAGACCTTTTTCGTGGTGAAAAAGGCTCTGGCCGCAAAACTGCCGATTCTGGTGGTGATTAACAAGATCGACAAGCCGGCCGCGCGCCCCGAATGGGTGCTGGATCAGGTGTTTGGTCTGCTCGACCGTCTGGGGGCCCCGGACGAGGTGCTTGATTTTCCGGTGGTGTACGCTTCCGCCAAGGCCGGTTATGCCGTGGTGGAACCCGATGATCCGGTGACGCCGGAAACGGGCATGAAGGCGGTTTCCGATATGATTGTCAAACATGTGCCACCGCCCTCGGGCAGCGCGGACGCACCCCTGCAGCTGCAGGTAAACACCATCGATTACTCGCCCTACATGGGGCGTCTTGGCATTGGCAAGGTGGTCAACGGCCATCTGGACCTGCGTACGCCGATTGCGGTCGCACGCCGGGATGGCACCATCGCGCCGGTACGCATCAACAAGATTTTTGGTTTCGACGGCTCCACCAAGGTACCGGTGGAAGAGGCCTCGGTGGGTGATATCGTGTGTGTGGCCGGGCTGGAGGATGTGACGGTCGGCGTTACCTTTGTTGATCCCAATGATCCCAAACCCCTGCCACTTATTGAGATCGATCCCCCGACGATTTCCATGAACTTTATTCCCAACGATTCTCCCTTTGCCGGGCAGGATGGCAAATTCGTGACTTCCCGCCATCTGGAAGACCGGCTCCGACGGGAAACACTTGCCGACGTGGCGCTGCAGGTGGAACCATTGACCGAAGGTATTGGTTACCGGGTATCCGGCCGTGGTGAGCTGCACCTTTCCATTCTTATCGAGAAAATGCGGCGGGAGGATTATGAGTTCCAGGTCACCCGGCCGCAGGTCATCATGCGCGAAATTGACGGCCAGCTCATGGAGCCTTTTGAGGACCTCTCCATTGATGTGGACGAGCAGTTTCAGGGCGTGGTCATCGAGCGTCTGGGAAAACTGAAAGGGCAGATGACGGAGATGCATGTGGACAAGGCCATGACCCACATGAAATTCCGCATTCCCACCCGTGGTTTGCTCGGTTATCGTTCGGTGTTCATGACCGACACCCGCGGCATGGGGGTAATGAATTATATCTTCGCCGATTGGGAACCCTATGCCGGCGAAATTCAGAACCGGATTAATGGCGTGATGCTGGTTAAAGAACCATGCACTACCGTGGCCTATGCCCTGTTTAACCTGCAGGAGCGTGGAAAGCTGTTTCTGGGACCAGGGGTGGATGTATATCCGGGAATGATTATCGGCGAGCATTGCCGTCCCGCGGATCTGGTGGTCAATCCGGCTAAGGGCAAAAAACTCACCAACATGCGCGCTTCCGGCACGGATGAGGCGGTCATTTTGACGCCGCCGGTGCAGATGAGCCTGGAGGACTGCATTTCCTACATCAATGACGACGAGCTGGTGGAGGTGACCCCCAAGGCCATCCGCCTGCGCAAGGCCAAGATGCCCAAAAAACAGGGCTGACAAGTACGGCAGGGAAAGATCATGGCTGATTTACTGTATATCGGTGTTGCCGCCATCGCGGGGCTTGCCGCCTTTTGGCTGATTTACCGGAAGGTGGGCACAAACTGCACCCCCTGACTGCTTCTCTATGGCTCCGCGGGCACGGGGCTGGTGGTGTTTCTGATTCTCCATAAATTTCTTGGTTGAGTATCTTATCGGGCCGGCTGTTGATCGCAACAGCCGGCCTTTTTTTCTTTTTTTGCAGGGATTCAGTCAGCAGATTTTCCTGAGATGAGTTTGCATATACATTTGTTTGTTGTTTAACTTATTGGTTTCATAGCTTGTTTCGGGCGTATCTGGAAAATTGACCTGCATCGTATAAGATGTGTAAATTGATATTTTATCTGACACTTTTCTATTCAAGTTTCAATCAATTCCGACAGTTTTCCAGTATCTTGAGATTAATAGGAGAAATCCCCTGTTTGGGAAAACGGTCAGGCTGTTACCGGATTCAGGACACTACTGTCCCATAAAAATGTAAGGGAATTCAAATAAATAAAGGCTCAGAATC
>DAIODL010000278.1:0-2927 GCA_036746815.1 Desulfobulbus sp. | reverse complement strand
TCTGGTGCTGATCAACATCAACGTGTTTGATCCCTACACCAGTCTGGTAACCGCGAAAACCATTTTCTGGAAGACCGGCGGCTTCAAACTTGATGCCGCGCTCACCAAAGTCAAAATGGAATTGGGTTCCGTGGAGTCACTGCTCCTGGGCGGCATCGCTTTCACTACGCCTCCGGGCAAAAACACACCCGCGGCAGCGGAGAACACCAGATTTTCACTGTATTCATCCTATGGCGACGCGGTGAAGGCCATCCCTGAAATAGAGATGCAGGGGCTGCGGCTGGATCTGGTTTCCAGCCAGGCGCCGCAGGTGCAGACCGGCTCGCCGATCCTGTATAACAGTATCCGCGTGGGCGAAATCCTGGGCCGGGATCTTGCACGCAATCACCACGACACCATCATCCATATCCTCATTGATCAGCAGTATCGGGATCTGGTGAACACGCAGTCCCGGTTTTATCAGGTTTCCCCGGTCAAGCTCAGCGCCTCGCTGCGGGGAGTGAACCTGGAAACCGCGCCTTTCGAGGCCATGGTCAATGGCGGCATCGCCCTCATGACCAGCGGCGAAAAGGGCAGTTGCCTGAAACAGCGCAGCTTTCCCTTGTATGCCTCGCTCATTGACGCCCAGAATGCCGATGCCCTGCATCTGCACCTGCGTTTCCCCAGCGGCGAGGACGTTAACGCCTCAACGGAAATCCGTTCCCAGGGGGTGACCGTGGGCCGTCTGTACAGTCTGACGCTGAATCCGGAAACCGGCACGGTGCGGGCCGAAGCCACGGTGGACGCAGCCATGGCCAGTCTCTTCAGGAAGCAGACCCGGTTGCGCTTGATCAAACCCGAAGTCTCCATCACGGGAATCAAAAATGTGGGCACCATCCTTTCCGGCGCCTATATTGACGTGGAAAAAGGGTCCGGCAGCCCCAGCCGCGATTTTAATGTGCTGCCGTTTGACAAGGACTGCAGCCTGCCGCAAACCGGATTGAACATCATTCTGGAAACCTCCAGCCTCGGCTCGCTCAAAAAAGGCAGCCCCATCTATTACCGCCGCATGCAGGTTGGGGAGATCACCGGCTACAGCCTCTCGCCCACCGCGCAGGAAGTTTGGTTGCTGGCCAACATCCATGAGCCGTACCGCAAGCTCATTTACTCGGGCACCCGGTTCTGGAACGCCAGCGGCGTGAGCGTGAAAGCAGGACTGATCAGCGGTGTGAACGTACGCACCGAGTCCGTGGAATCCCTGCTTGCCGGCGGCATCGGACTGGCAACGCCCGACGGCCCGCAGAAGGGCGGGCCCGCCTACACGGGCGAGCATTTCAAGGTCAGCGAAACCCTGGATGAGGACTGGCTGAAATGGCAGCCCGCTCTCCCCTCGCAACCGGCGGCCACCAAGCCAGCCACGGGGAGCAAACGATGAACATGCAACTGCGTGCCCTGCTTTTTGATCTCGACGGGACCCTCACCGATTCCAAGCCGGGCATTACCCGCTGTTTTCAGTATGCCATGGAACGCATGGGGCTGGAACCACCCGCGGCCGGGGATCTGGACTGGTGTATCGGCCCGCCGCTGATGGATTCCCTGGCCCGGCTGCTGGATACCGACGATCCGGCACGGGTGCGGCAGTCCGTCACCTTTTACAGGGAGCGGTTCGCAGCCAAAGGCATGTTTGAAAACCGGGTCTATGACGGCATTCCCGAAACACTCCAGACCCTGCGGGATCGCGGCTTCCAGCTTTACGTGGCCACAGCCAAGACCAGCCTATTCGCCGAGCCCATTCTCGACCATTTCGGGCTGCTGCCGCTCTTCACCCGCGTCTACGGCAGCCGCCCCAACGGCGAGCTCACCGAAAAATCGGAACTCATTGCCCATATCCTCACGGATACCGGGCTTACTCCGGAGCAGACCATGATCATCGGCGACCGCAAATACGATCTGCTGGGCGGCCGGGCCAATGGCCTGCACACCGGTGCCGTCACCTATGGCTATGGTACGGAGACGGAACTGTTGGATACCGGCGCGGATCTCTTCTTTCACCACCCGGCGCAGATTGCCGCCGATCTCCCCCGGTTTTATGACGGCGCCCCCTCCCGTTGACGAGTGGATGTACACAAATTTGCCGTAAACCAGGTGTCAGCTTTTGCAGGAATGGCACTTTGTGGGTAAGGTAAGATACCTATCCTGATTTATTTTGATCTCTTTTCCACACGGAGAATTCTATATGGACGGACAACAACACATCTTTGGCTTCAGCACCCGGCAGCTGCACGCAGGACAGACAGCCGACCCAACCACGGGCAGCAGGGCGCTGCCGCTTTACCAGACAACTTCCTACCAGTTCAAAAGCTGCGACCATGCAGCCAGCCTCTTTGCGCTCAAGGAATCCGGCAACATCTATACCCGCCTCATGAATCCCACCAACGACGTGCTGGAACAGCGGGTTTCCTCGCTGGAAGGCGGCGTGGGCGGGCTTTCGGCCGCAAGCGGCCACGGTTCCCAGGCCCTGGGGTTTCTCACCCTGTGTCAGGCCGGCGATCATATCGTCGCCAGCAACAGTCTCTACGGCGGTACCTACACCCAGCTAAGCTACACTCTGCCCCGCCTGGGCATTACCACCACCTTTGCCGACCCCAACGATCCGGATGCCTTTGCCAGAGCCCTACAGCCCAACACCAAGCTGATTTATGGGGAAACCATGGGCAATCCGGGACTGATTGTCTTTCCTTTTGACGAGGTCAGCGCCATTGCCAGGGAGAACAATATTCCCCTGATGATCGACAATACCCTGGCCACCCCCTTTCTCTGCCGGCCTCTGGAATGGGGTGCCAATATCATCACCCACAGTACCACCAAATTCCTCAACGGCCACGGCACCAGCCTGGGAGGCATACTCGTTGACGGCGGCAATTTCGACTGGAGTTCCGGCCGGTTCC
>DAIODL010000277.1:0-2933 GCA_036746815.1 Desulfobulbus sp. | reverse complement strand
AAATTTTTAAAAAAAAGTTGCAATCTTCTGTATAAAGTTTGCTAAAATTATATTGATTTTAAATACGCCCTCTATCAAATGCGTCGCGAGGAGAAGGAGTAACGCACCATGGCTCAGATAGATGCTTTTTTTAAATTGATGAATGATGAAGGGGCTTCTGACCTGCACATGATGGCTGGGCAACAGCCCGTGCTCCGTATCCGCGGTGAAATGGAGCGGGTGAAGTTTAAGGTCATGGAAGATGAGCAGCTTAAAACCATGCTCTATGAAATATGTCCCGAAGACAAGATCAAGATTTTTGAGGAAAGGGGTGACATGGACTTCGGGTATGAAATCCCGGGGCTTGCACGGTATCGTTGCAACTTTTTTCAGCAGAATAACGGCATTGGCGCCGTATTTCGGGAGATTCCTTCTAAAATTATGTCGTGCGAGGATCTTGGGTTACCCAAGGTCGTTTCCCGTCTTGCCTCACTGCCCAAAGGTATGGTCCTGGTAACGGGCCCCACCGGTTCCGGTAAATCAACGACGCTGGCCGCAATCATCGATGAGTGCAACCGGACCCGCAAGGATCATATCATCACCATCGAAGATCCTATCGAGTTTGTGCACAAAAGCCAGAACTGCATTATCAACCATCGTGAGGTGGGTACCCACACCCGCAGTTTTGCCGCGGCCCTGCGCGGGGCGCTGCGCGAAGACCCGGATATCATTCTCGTAGGCGAGATGCGGGACTATGAAACCATCGCCCTGGCCCTGGAAGCAGCCATGACCGGTCATCTGGTATTTGCCACGCTGCATACCATCAACGCGATGAAAACGGTTGACCGTGTGGTGGAAACGTTCCCGGCCAACCAGCAGGAGCAGGTGCGTTCCACGCTGGCAGATGCGCTCCGGGCCGTTGTTTCCCAGACACTGTTCAAACGCATTGATATCAAAGGTCGTATCGCTGCCCTGGAGATTCTCATCTGCAACCCGGCTGTGCGCAACCTGATCCGTGAGGCCAAAACCTACCAGATTCCCTCGGTCATGCAGACCGGTAAGAAATTCGGTATGCAGACATTGGACGATACTATTGCCGATCTGGTGGAAAAGAGGAAGATCAGCGGCGAAGACGCGTATACCAATAGTTACGAGAAGGGACGCTTTTTAAAATATCTGCGCCACCAGCCATCGGATTTTACAGAAATTTAAGCGCAGGGGCGTTCTGCGAATAATTCGCTTCTGTTGAGTTCTTTCAAGGGGCATCATTTTTTGCAGATGATGCCCCTTTCTTTTATTCTACTCACTCTGTCTCCCTTCTGTTCGCTATCTGGAATTCCCTCTGTGTGCCACCTGAAAAGGTAGTGAGCTGCAGATTTTTCCCATCGCTGGCAACAGTCAGCGTCCCCTGATCAGCGGTCATGAAAACCGGAATATTCTGTCGCCGCCAGGCTCGCAGGTGTTCAGGGGCCGGCAGCACTCCACGACGATTACGGCCTGCGGAAACCATGATGAGTTGCGGATGCACAGCGGCTATAAAGGCCAGCGATGAGGAACTGAGGCTGCCGTGATGCGGAGCAAGCAGCACCTGGGACTGCACAGGAGTCTGCTCCGTCAACAGTGCCTCCTCGCCGTTTACACTGATATCGGCGGGGAAGAGAAATGAAGTTTTCCCAAACTGCAGCCGCAACACCAGACTGCGATCATTGATCGTTTCTCCCGTGTAACCAGGAATTCCGGGCATGCCCAGACAGCGCAGGCTGGCGGCGTGGTCAGCGTATATCTCCATACCGGCGGTTGCTGGCTGCAGGATGACGTGTGCCTGCCGGGCCTGGCGCAGCAGGGCCTGATAGGATGGATCCGTGTTCGTGGCACCGTTGATGATGAGCCGTTTGGGATGAAAATGGCGGAGAATAAACGGCAGGCCATTGTAATGATCGCTGTGCGGATGGGTGATGACCACTGCGTCCAGATGCCATACATGCTTTCCCCAGAGAAACGGCGCAATAACGCCTTCGCCCATATCAAATCGGTC
Source organism: Desulfobulbus sp. (assembly GCA_036746815.1). Classification (GTDB taxonomy): domain Bacteria; phylum Desulfobacterota; class Desulfobulbia; order Desulfobulbales; family Desulfobulbaceae; genus Desulfobulbus. Next base: position 919 of record DAIODL010000277.1, on the reverse strand, counting down.
GCTCTGGTAGCCGCCGCCGTCAATCAGGATGCTGCTTCCGCCGGGCAGCTGCAGCAGCGTAGCCATGCCCTGACCCACGTCCAGGTAGTGCACTTGCACCTCGTTACGCGGCCAGGGATTCCAGAGTGAAAAGGTGAAACTGCCCGCAAGCAGGAGGGCCAGTAAGGCGGCAAATCCACGCTGAAACAGAATCGCCGGGCGTCTGAGCAGGCAGATCAGTAGTCCAACGTAGAAGCATATTTCGAGGAATGATGGAGTGATAACCCACAGGGAACCATCCGTGAAATGAGTGACCGCTGTCAGTAGGCAGAGCGCGGATTTGATGCCCAGCGCGCCCAGATGCAGAAAGAGCGTCGCCAGCTTGGGGGCCAGCCACATGCAGGGCACGGCCGCGAGTCCAAAGGGAAGAGCCCAGAGGCAGAGCAGGGGCTCGATGATGAGGTTGAAAAATGGCCCGGCAAGGGACACCCGGTTGAAATGATAGAGCATCAGCGGCAGGGTGCCGGCAGTGGCGGCCAGGGAGACAAAGAACAGGGAGAGCACTAACTGCCAGCCTTTGTGCAGGAAATAACGCCAGCGGTTTTCTTCGTGCGGATCTGCATGAAACACCGGTAGGCGGGGATAGATGAGGTTGATGGCCAGCACTGCGGCAAAGGAGAGTTGAAAGGAGGCGGTGAACAGGGCCAGGGGATTGACGATAAGGATGGCGAGCGCAGCTGCTGTGATCAGGGGAATCTGGGAACGCTGCCTGCGCAGGAGCACGGCGATCAGCACCAGTAGCGCGGTCAACAGTGCCCGCAGGGCTGGGAATCCAAGACCCGCAATAAAGGTGTAGAGAAGTAGAATCGGCGCGGTGAGGAGTAGCGCCAGCGTAGGCACGTGGGTGTGCAGAAGCAGCCATTGACTGCGTTTCAGAAGA
>DAIODL010000276.1:0-2966 GCA_036746815.1 Desulfobulbus sp. | reverse complement strand
TCTCGGCCTTGAAGAACAACAAAGATCTGCTTATCGCCACAGCCCGGATTGAGGGATATGCCGGTAAATTCGGTATAGCACGTTCCGGCCTTTTTCCCCAGGTGGGCGCCGGTGCTGAATACACCCGGCAGCGTGTCACCGAATTGGGTGACAACAAGCTGGCTTCAACCTACAAACCGACAACCGGTACCTTTTCCGCCACACTGAACGCAGCCTGGGAACTTGATTTCTGGGGACGCGTGCGCCGCAGCACCGAAGCGGCCAAGGCACAACTTGTCGCCAGTGAAGAGGGACGCAGGGCGGTTATTGTGAGCCTGGTCAGCCAGGTGGCCAACGCCTATATCAATCTGCGTTCTCTGGACCGGCAACTGGAAATCACCCAAGAAACAGCAGCAAGTCGTGGTCATTCCTATCATATTTTCCAGGAACGGTTTACAGGCGGTCTTATTTCCGAGCTTGAGCTGAGCCAGAACCGTTCCCAGTATGAAGAGGCTCTGGCCAATATTCCCCTTCTGGAAAAGGCCATCGCTCAGCAGGAAAATGGTTTGAATGTCCTGCTCGGCCGCAATCCGGGACCGATTGCCCGCGGCAAAACCATTGATCAACTCATCGCTCCGACCATTGCCGCAGGAGTACCCTCGGATCTTTTGGAACGGCGACCGGACATCCGCGAAGCCGAACAGACGCTGATTGCCGCCAATGCACAGATCGGCGTAGCCAAGGCAGCGTATTTTCCCTCCATTACCCTTACCAGCTATTGGGGATCGGCCAGCGGTGATCTCAGTGATCTGTTCAAAGGTCCGGCAAAAATATGGCAATTTGACGCGCCTGTCACTGTACCCATTTTCACTGCTGGCAGGATTGCGGGGAATGTGAAGGCAACAAAGGCTATTCAGCAGCAGGCACTGCTCAATTATCGGCAGACCATTCAAAATGCTTTTCGGGAAGTTGATGATGCATTGATCAATCAGCAACAGACCCAAAAGCAGTTGTCTGTCCAGAAAAAACAGGTCAATTCCCTGACCCAGTATGCCGATATTGCACGATTGCGTTATGAAAATGGCTACACGGACTACCTTTCAGTGCTGGATGCCGAACGCAGCCTGTTTAACGCCCGCTTGAGCTACACACAGACCGAGGCTACTTTTTATCAATCCGTGATTACTTTTTATAAAGCAATGGGAGGTGGCTGGGTCAATCGCGCCGATCAAATGACCCGGCAGGTCACTCCCAAGCTGTAATCCGACGAGGTGTCCCCAATCAGGATAAAGCATAAAAACAGGTGAATAAGTTGCCTTGCTGTCGGCAAGATATACGTATCACCACGTTTTGACAGATGCACACCTGCACACTGTATGCGATGGTGTTTCCTCTTTAATAAAAGAGGGAGATATACAAGAGGCAAATGTTTTTATCCAATAAACGTGCATGCGGAGGACAAATGAAAAAATTACTGAGCATAGTGCTGATGGCCATCTTGATCGGGACTCTGACGGCCTGTGCGGAAAAAAAACCAGAGCCTGAGGTAAACTTTCATCGAAGCGATGTGACTTCCACTGTCGCTATTGTGGAAGGCCTTAACCTGAAAAAAAGAATGGTCACATTGCGTAGCCTGGATGGCAGCCTTTTTGATGTTCATGTGGGCAAAGAGGTCATCAATCTACCCCAGGTGCAGGTTGGCGATCGAGTGGAAATCAATTACTCCGAATCCATTACAGTCCGTTTAGCCAAACCGGGCACCATCCGTGACGAAAGTGGAGAATATCTGGCCACAGCGAAACCGGGCGATCGTCCGGCAGCTGTGAAAGTCAACCGTACAGAGATTACTGCCACCATTCTAGCCCTGCACAAGACAAACTCCATGGCGAAATTGAAACTGGCGGATGGTTCGATTGCCGAGGTTACCGTGGAAAATCCGGAAAATCTCGACACAGTGAAAGTTGGAGACACCATCTCCATCGAGTATCTGGAAGTTATGTCCATTCAGGTACAGGGACAGAAGAAATAAAAGATAGTTGGTGCCCAATACATCAACGAGTGTATATAACCACCTCTCCAAGGAGCATTTACATGAAAAACATAAACAATATACAGATGGCTGAACAGGTTGTCCGCTCAACGTGGCTGTTGGGATTGATGCTGGCGCTTTTCCTGGTCCTTCCGCAGTTAGCCAGCGCCAGGACCGCGGCTGAAATTAATCGTGACGTCAATATCGCCCTGGCCAAACTGTATCAGACAACGCCTGCAGCTGCAAAAATGGCTAAAATTTCCAAAGGCATACTCGTCTTTCCGCATATCGTGAAGGGTGGTTTTATTATCGGCGGCCAATACGGTGAAGGTGCACTGCTTGTTGGTGGCCGCACCATGGGGTATTATCGAAGTGTCGCCGCGTCCTATGGCTTGCAGGTTGGCGCGCAATCGTTTGGTTATGCACTGTTTTTCCTCTCAAGCGACGACTTGAAATATTTGGACAAAAGTGACGGCTGGGAGGTTGGTGTTGGCCCCACCATCGTGGTGGTTGACAAGGGTATGGCCCGTTCCTTCTCCACCACAACGGCTCATTCAGGCGTCTATGCGTTTTTCTTTAATCAGGAAGGCCTGATGGCCGGGTTGGGCATCCAGGGCAGCAAAATCTCCAAAATGAAGCCAGATGCACATTGATCAACCCGCGATTATTTTTCAGACAACCTTCTTTTATGCATAACAGAAGTTGTGCAAACAACACATGGTATGCATATTTCTCACCGCGGGGAATGATTCCCCCGCGGTGCATTTCCCTTTCCTCATAATCGGTTTCAGGTGATCTGACTTCCGCTGGGCATCACAAGCATGGCAGATCCCCTGGAAATGATTATCTCAAGCAATTCTTGACCAATGCTCTCCATCATCCTGTATTTAAGAGAGTACTGATTTGTGCCCATCAGGCATTTCACGCATATCGCAGGTGGATGCCGTCTGCCTCTCCA
>DAIODL010000275.1:0-2977 GCA_036746815.1 Desulfobulbus sp. | reverse complement strand
CCCAGATGGCCCGCCACCAGGGCTGGCGGCAAAAATGCGTGCAGCAGCCCGGCCACCAGCAGTCCCAGCAGGATGTACAGAGAGGACTCCATGAGAATGTTCCAGAAAGCCCCAACAAATTCAGTTAGATAATGCATTCTTTCTACCTTTATTCACGGACATGTTCCAAGGCCAGCTGTATCAGGTCATGGACATGTGCGTCGTCAAGTTGATAGTAGAGGACCTGCCCTTCACGACGGGTTTTCACCAGGGACATAGTGCGTAAGAGCCGCAACTGATGGCTGACTGCCGACTCGGAACAACCAAGTAGTGCTGCCAGATCACACACACACAGGGATGTGTGCGTAAGCGCCCAGAGAATGCGCAAACGATTGGGGTCGGACATTGCTTTGAAGAGCGCGGATAAAGCCGCTATTTCGACATCCGGTAGTGCCCGTTGCTGTGCAGCGTCCACCTGTTCCCGATGGATGCATCGCACTTCGCAGTGATCAAAATTTTCTTTTCCTGCCGGCATGCTTTGTTTCCTCCTCTTGTTTACCTAATATAAAATATGAACATATATTCATATATCAAGTGGCAAATGGATGAAAATCACAGTTCTTTTGCGGGTGCAGTTACACATCGCCGTCAACCATGTGCAGGGTCTCCTGGGAGAGGACGATAAAACACACAAAATGAACCTGACCAGGCTAAGATAAGGCTCTTGTGATATTTACGCCACAACGTGTGTTCTCTGGAAAACAACGGTTGTCATTTTTTCCCTTGATTTTTCCTTACAGTCTCCTTGAAAAATCCGCTGGCACGCTGTATTTTTTTGCTAAATTTTGACTTCTATTAAATTTTACATGGAAACCCCGGCTACTCTTGGTTTCCAGCCCATATCAGCCCCGGTATTTTTTGTGCGCATGCCTGCCAGCAATGCTGGTCTGCATGCAAACTCTTCAACCGAAGTTTCCTCTGTCGCTGCAGGTATTGCCCATTTATGCACACTCCCCCGACCTTGCCTACTGGTTCTACTTCTCCCTCGCCACAGGAGGACAACGACCGGGAATGCTTTGTGTTTCTTGATCAGCGCGGCAAACGCTGGCCCCGTTTCAAACGTGTGGGTTTTCTTGCTTCCCTGCTGCTTTTTCTCTGTTCCATCCTTTTTGTGCAGGCCCTTATTCTGCCCTCTGATCTGCGTCTGCCGCCAGTTGTCAACCAACTGAAATCACGTTTAAAAGCGTTGCAGGAACAAAATCATGGTGAACCACAGTCCAAACCGCTGTGGCTGGATTACGCCAAAAACAGTAAACAGAAGGAAAAAATCCGCAAAATGTCGCATAATCATGCGGCAACACTTAACAAAAAGAAAAAGCATTACCATGCCGTTGCCCACACCAAAACCCCTTCGCCTGCTCTGGGAAAAGAGATTCGTCTGGGGTTTTATGAAGGTTGGGATCCTAACAGTCTGGATTCGTTGAAAGAGCATGCGGCCCACCTGACTCATTTCTGCCCCGACTGGCTCAATCTGCCCGACAGCACCGGTACCATCAAGGTAAGTACCGATCAGGCGGCCTTTGATATTGCCAGCAATCATAACCTGCAGATTATGCCGCTTCTGCGTAACCTGGGCGGTGACGCCGACTCATGGAACAACGAGTCGGTGGAGTGGCTGCTTAACGATACCAGTGCGCATCAGCAGGCCTTTATCGATCAGCTCATCACCATTCTCGACAACATTGATGCCGATGGGGTGGTGATTGACTGGCAGCAGGTGGATCCGGCCGATCGTAACCAGATGACCACCTTTATCACCACTATGGCCCTGGCCCTGCATAAGGATAATCTGGAGCTGTGGTTATGTATCCCCGTGGGCAGCGATTTGAAAGTATTTGACCTGGACAAACTGGCCCGCCATGTGGATCATTTTGTGGCGCAGCTCCATGACGAGCACTCCGACTCGGATGCACCGGGCCCCATTGCCTCCCAGGCCTTTTTCAAAGGATGGATGAGCACCCTGGTGGACAATTACGGTAAACCGCAGCAATGGATTATTTCCCAGGGTACCTATGGGTATGACTGGGCTCAGGGAGAGCCGAACGCCACCACCATCAGTTTTGTGGATGCCATGAGCCGGGCCGACCATACGGATCAGAAAAGCTGTGCATTCACGCCCACCGAGTCTAATCCGCATTTTGTCTATGACGATGGGCAGACCGTCCACAACGTCTGGTTCATGGACGCCATCACCTTTCTCAACGAACTTTCCCTGGCGCGCTCACACCGGGTGGGCGGTGTCGCTATCAGCAGACTGGGCACGGAAGATCCGGATATCTGGGATGTCCTGGAAATGGACACCTCCAGGCCATTGACAACGCAGAACATCCAGCAACTGCAAGATCTTCAGTACAACGACCAGATAGCCAATATCGGCGAAGGAAATCTGATCACCGTGTCCGATGAGCACAGTGCCGGTGTCCGCCATATCACGGAAAACACCAAAGCTCCTCGGGGGCAGCAATTTGGTGAGATTTACCAGACTTTTCCCAAGACACTGACCATCATGCACCAGGGGCGCGGCCCCGATGACGCGGTGGCACTCACTTTTGACGATGGGCCCAGCGACGAGTGGACTCCGAAAATCCTGGATATCCTGAAACAGTACGGCGTTAAGGCGACGTTTTTCATGATCGGCGCCAATATGGAAAAATATCCGGATATTGTCCGCCGTGTGCAGCGGGAAGGCCATATGATCGGGGTGCATACCTATACCCACCCCAATATCGCCCAGGTTTCGGATGAGCGCGCGCATCTGGAGCTTAACGCCACCCAGCGTCTTCTGCAGTCCATCACCGGTCATGGCACCATTTTGTTCCGCCCGCCCTATAACGCGGACACCAACCCTCATGATGCCGATGAACTGGTGCCGATCAAGATTGCACAGTCCATGGGGTATGTTTCCGTTACCGAGGATATTGATACCGAGGATTGGGAT
>DAIODL010000274.1:0-2981 GCA_036746815.1 Desulfobulbus sp. | reverse complement strand
GCGCCGCTGCCTTCCACCTGCACACTTACGCGGGTCGCGCCTGCGTCCAGACTGTTTTCCAACAGTTCCTTGACCACGGAGGCGGGGCGTTCCACCACCTCGCCGGCGGCAATCTGGTTGGCCAGTTGTTCTGAAAGAATGCGAATACGTGACACAGGCGGCCCAAGGTAGAGTTAAAGAGTGCGGAATTCGTGAAAAATGCGCGCGATCATGGTAACAACGAACCTGAATCCGCGTATGCGGACCCGGGTGATCATTTTGTCCTCAACACTAATGCGTCTTGATGCACTTGTCCACTTTCCCAACAGATGGCTCCGAGCCGCCCGAGCCACCGTTTCACGGCATTGTTCTCGATGAACACCGGGTGACCCGGTTGCTGGTGACCATTGCCGTGCTGACCACGCTGCTGCTTGGTGCGGGGCTGGCCTGGATTTCCTCGCTGCCGGACATCCGTTCCCTGGACGATTATCATCCCCTGATGGCCACCCTGATTCTGGACCGCAACGGCCACCCCATCGACGCCATTGGCAGGGAATTCCGCCTGCGTATCGACTACGATCAATTCCCCCCCCTCCTGCCCAATGCCTTTGTGGCCGCGGAAGACAGCAATTTCTGGTCGCACGAGGGGTTAGACTTCTGGTCTATCTTCCGTGCCGCGTTTAACAATCTCCTCTCCGGCCGCCGCAGTCAGGGCGGCTCCACCATCACCCAGCAGGTCACGCGGGCGCTGATGCTGAGCCGCGAAAAAACTTACACCCGCAAACTGGCCGAGATTGTCCTTTCCTACCGGTTGGAGCACATCCTCACCAAAGAGGAAATCATCACTATCTACCTGAACGAAATTTATCTGGGCGAAGGCGCGTATGGCGTGGAGGCGGCGGCGCTCACCTATTTCGGCAAGCATGCACGGAATCTGAATCTGGGGGAAATGGCACTTCTGGCGGGACTGCCGCAATCACCCAGCAACTACTCTCCCCTGCGGCAACCGAATGCCGCCCGGGACCGCCAGCGCTATGTACTGAACCGTATGGCCGAGGATGGCATCATCACGGCGGACCAAGCGCGTCAAGCCTATGATCAGGGTTTGCAGCTGTCAGGCAACTGGCGCCAGGCCACCAATGGCTATTTCGGCCTTTATGTGCGCAGCCAGCTGGTTCATGCATATTCCCAGGACGATCTTTTTTCCAAAGGGCTCACCGTTACCACCACCGTGGATTCGCACATGCAGCAGGAGGCAGCCAATGCTGTGCAGGCGGGCGTCACCCGCATTGCCATGCGCCATCTTGATCATCCACCGCCCCAGGGCGCGCTGGTGGCACTCGACAGTGCCAGCGGTCAGATCCTCGCCATGATCGGCGGTTCCGACTTTAACGCAAACCAGTTCAACCGCGCGGTGCAGGCCAACCGTCAACCAGGCTCAGCTTTCAAGCCCATAGTCTACGCGGCGGCCCTGGAAAAGGGATTGCCACCTGCCACCCGTTTCAAAGACGCCCCCATTGCGATCGAAAGTGACGGGAAAGAGTGGCGGCCGCATAATTTCATGGGCAAATATCAGGGAGTTGTTCCGCTGGTGGATGCTCTGGCGGAATCAAGCAATGTGGTGGCGGTGCGGGTGCTGCAATGGGCCGGACTGGAAAGCGCAATGCATATGGCGCACAGGCTGGGCATCACTGCTCAGCTGGACAGGAATTACACTCTGGCCCTGGGCTCCTCACCGGTATCACTTCTGGAACTGACCAGCGCTTACACCACCTTCGCCAATCACGGCATTCACATTGAACCAGTGGCCATACTGAGTGTACGCGAGGCTGACGGTCATGTGTCTCCCTGGCCGCAGGCCCGTGGCGAACAGGTCATCAAACCAGCCACTGCCGCCTGGCTGCAGGATGCCATGCGCCAGGTGGTATTGCGGGGCACGGGACGAAGTGCTGCGGGGATTCCCGGAGCCGCAGGCAAAACCGGCACCACGGATAACAATGTGGATGCCTGGTTCATCGGCTCCGCCAAAGGGGTGACCGCCGGGGTATGGGTGGGGCATGACCGGGATATGCCCCTGGGAGACGGTGAAACCGGAGGGCGGGCCGCAGCACCCACCTGGAAACATTTCATGGCGCAGGCCCTGCGCTGACGAGGGAAGCAGATGTGGTCGCAACAACAGTTTGATCTCTGGTACAACGGCACGCCGGAAGAGAAGCTCTCACAGGCGCAGTTCCTTCTGCCTCATTTCCAGCAGGCACTTGCCACGGATAATAAACTGGCAATGGCATTGGAGACGCTCAGAGATGCCTGTGCGACACTGGCAGCGCAAATGGCTTCCATGAACCTGGGACCGCTCTGCAGCCGTTGCGCAGCCCGTCCTGGCGGTGGCTGCTGCAGCGCGCTTATGGCCGACAACACCGACAGCCTGCAGATTCTGATCAACCTGCTCCTGGGCATATCTGTCAGCCTGCGCACCCCTGCGGATGCGGAATGCTGTTTTCTTGGACCCGCGGGCTGCCCCTTTCCCGCAAAACCCATTTTCTGCCTGAACTACAATTGCACCCATATCCGGGAGTATGTCGCGCCGCAGGCCCTTGGCCAACTGGAGCGGTGCGCCGCTGAGGCACTCAGCCAGCAGACAACGCTTGAATCCCTGCTCCTGGACCGCTTACGCCGCCTCACCTTCTGAGAGAAACCTGATTATGCGCTGCCACACCCTGCTTGATACTCCCCTTGGCCGCTTCACCCTGATAACTGAAAACGAGGCCCTGGTGGCTCTGCATCTGCCCAGCGACACACCTGTCGACACGCAGGATGTCGGCGAGTGCGTGGATGCATCAGCGCACCCGATCCTGACAGAAACCTGCCGGCAACTGCGCGAGTATCTGGAAGGTCGGCGTCAACAGTTTGACCTGCCCCTGACACCCCAGGGCACTCCTTTTCAGCAGCAGGTGTGGCGGGAGCTGCAGACCATTCCCTACGGCAAGACCGCCACCTACGGC
>DAIODL010000273.1:0-2991 GCA_036746815.1 Desulfobulbus sp. | reverse complement strand
CATTGGCCTGATAGGCGGAGCGCGTATGCGCTTCGGCTGTCAGGTTAATGGAGCGTAGCGCATCCGCCGGGCGATAAGGTCGGGGCGCGTAGCGGTCCGACCTTATCAGTGTAATAAGTGGAAAATTTTCCGTGATATAACCTTATAGATGGCAAAAATTTCCACGTATTATGATATTGGGTACCCATAACTGGAAAATTTATGTGATTGTTTTCCACTAATGAACAAATGCGGATATTTTTCCATATATTACGATAGTACGAGAAAAATACGGAAAGTCAAACGAGTAGCCACGGGTGGTTGCTTTATTTTTACAAACACCGGTGAAAATCAATCAGGGCCTTCAGTTCATCACCGAGATTATTCACATCGACCCTCGCGCCCGTGTCTGACCGGCTCAGCCGCTTCCCTGGTTTCACTTTGATACAGACCACACACGATATGTTTCAAAATGAAAATCTTTCTATACAAATCACAGATAATCACCCGATAACATATCGAAAAATCACACAAATAATTCCTGGCATTCATTGTGCAAATCTTAACGTGGTACGTGACGATGTCTGGGAGGTATTATCGGGCTCGCGCGATTTTAAAAATAAGTGCGAAAAAACAGGTTTGCCGTGAAACTACTTCTTGGTATTTATCAGGACAGGGATGAAATTGATAAGGAGCTCAGCGCTCAGGGGCTCAAGGGCCGCGATGGCGTTCAGGTTGGTCCGTTTGCCTCGCACAGCCAGGCTCTTGAATGGATGAACTATATGGAAATGCGCATGTTTCCACAGCCAGTGGAACGGCTCATCGTGGGGCACCTTTATCCCAACACCTGGTACGGCACGGTCCTGACTTTGGAGTAAACTCTCCGCAGCTGCCGGCGCCCGAGGTTACTTGAGCAAGGAGCTGGTATGGCCAAAGTTTTTGCCATTGGCGACATTCACGGCTGCCACAAAAAGTTGGTGGCCCTGCTGAAACAGCTGCCCATTGATCCGCAGGAAGATATCCTGGTTTTCATGGGCGACTACATCAACCGCGGTCCGGATTCCCGTCGGGTGCTGGACACCCTTATCGCTCTGCAGCGCACCCACCAGACGGTTTTTCTCAAGGGCAACCACGAACAGTCCCTCATGGATTACGAGCTCTATGGCGAGCCCGACGAATTGCGCATGCTGCGGGTTATGGGTGTCGAGGCCACGGCGGAAAGCTATGGCGCCAATCTGCGCCGACTCACTGATTTTTCCTGCATGCCCACCGAGCACCAGCAGTTTCTCTTTGATCTGCAGCTCACCTGGCGCTGGGAATCCTTTTTCTTCACGCACGCGGATTTCGACAACCTGGACGTGCTGCTGCCGGTAAACGACCCCAACGAAACCATGCTTGAGCGGCGTCAGCGGCACACGGCCGAAGCGCGGATTCTCGCCAGCCGTCGCCTGAACCAGGAAAACGACCTGGAGCCACCGCCGGAGGCAACCATCATTTTCGGCCACCTCCCTTACGCCACCCCCCTGCTCCGTCCGGACCGCATCGGCATTGACACCGGCGCGGTGTACGGCAATCTGCTCACTGCGGTGCAGTTGCCGGAGCGGGTGTTTTATCACGCCTGAGTATTCTCTTGCGTCGAGGCAGGCGGCTGTTCTCCTGCTTTTTCCTGTGTTTCCTTCCCCTGCTGCGCCTCCAACGCCTCAAGCGCGGCCAGACTGTCGAACTGCCCGTTCAAGAAGGCCTCAGCCAGATACACGGGCACATAGTCGTCCCGCATCATGCCATCCAGAAAGCGGCTGAATCCAAAAAGCCGGCCGATCATCACCAGTTGCGAGGCGATCATGCTCTTGTCCGCGCCGGTGAGCGAGGCAGTCACCAGATCGCCGGTGACATTGGTGTAAAAGCCGCGGCGCTCCAGCACGTGCTGGAAGAAGATCGCCCGTCTATGGCTGCGCTCCAGCCCTGCACCGCCGCCCTTGAAGCGGAAACGGATATAGTTGGCATGGGTATCACGGCCGCAGACCGCGTCCACCATGGCGAAATGAAACTCCACCCGGGCGTTCAGATTCAGGTAGTCGCGGGCAGTGAGCGCGTAGTTGAACTCGCCTGCGGGACGCGCGCCGCGGCTGTCGAGCATGGTGCGCGAGAAAACCTCGGGCAGGGCATCCATATCCGAGGGCGCGTACCAGCGCAATCCCGGCGTGGTCATGCCGTCACAGAGCGCGGCCAGCGGCGCGGACAGCACATCCTCCCGGCTGATGGGATGGCGCAGAGTGAGGCGGCGGCGCTGCTGCTTGCGTCTGCGTATACCGCCGCCCAGATCAATCACAAGAAAAGAAAAAGGCACACCGAGGTCCAGAGGCCGCAGCAGACCGCCCGCATCCTCAATCACCTGGTCACCCGCGTTAAACATGGTGAGCACGGCCATTTCATGGGTGTAGCGGATGACATCGTGGATGGAGCGGCATTCGGCCAGAGAAAAGGTGGGGCCGTAGGCATCGGTGAGATGCAGGGTAACGATGCGGTCGCGCAGCCGCTGCCGCACCGGGGAAAGCTGCACCGCGGCAGGCCGGAGGGAGCCGCCGTTCTGGCGCCGGACCTCCATTTGCTTGCGGAAGCTCTCCATTGCCTGCTCCTGCACGGATTCCGGGGCCTCCATAACCAGCCCGTGGTCCGCGTCCAGAAGTACCCACTGCTGTTCCTGCAGCACATCCAGGCCGCGCTGCACTCCGGTCATCATGGGTACGGAGCTCTCACGCGCCACACAGGCCAGATGATCGGTGGGGTTGCCCATGTCCACGAGGATACCGGCGCACTGCGGCAGAAAACGGGCAGCATCGACAATGCTGTGCGGCAGCGCCAGAATGACCGGCCCCTGAGCCAGAATATCATCCAGATTGCTTCCAAACTGCTGCAGATCAAAGATGGAATGGATGAGCCGCACCAGCCCCACCGCTTTGCCCGCGGAGGCGCACAGCCCCGTGCACAGCGGCTCGGTGGGCAGCGGCATCT
>DAIODL010000272.1:0-2998 GCA_036746815.1 Desulfobulbus sp. | reverse complement strand
GTGGCGCTGGTAGCTGTCCAGGTGCGTTTATCGTTGGTTCCCACATTCCCGTTGAGCACAATGTAATGAATGCCCTTGATGTTGGCATAACCTCCGTTATGGTCGTGCCCGGAAATCACGGCCAGCACCTTGCCCGCATCCTCGAAAAGTTTGCGCACAGCCGAGGCGTTCTTGATGTTGTAATCGTCGTCATCCACACGGTCCAGGGTCTGATGCGTGAACACCACGGTGGGCAGTGTGGTGGCGGCGAGATCCTTCTGTAGCCACTCCATCTCCTGAGGGGGAATGAAGGTATCCTTCCAGGTCCAGAAGTTGTCCTGCGGCGTCTTCAGGTCATAGGGACGATGCGGTTCCGTGGCCGTGTAATCAGCATCGAGCACAATGAAATGTACTCCACCATTATCCCAGGAATACCAGGTCTGCCCCTGCGGAATACCCGTATTGGTGAAGGTTTTGAGGACCAGCTCGCGGGTGAGGTTGTCGAACTCGTGATTGCCGAGCACATGATAATGCGAACCAAAGGAGGCTAGCAGACTTTCGCATTCAGCAAGATTCTTTGCCGGATCCGTGCCCTGAGCCAGGGTATCGACAAAATCGCCCAGCTCAATGATGAAGGCAGGTTTTTCCTGCTGCATGGTGGGAATGAAAATTTTCAGCTTTTCAAGGGATGCTGAATACTTGCGAAAATCGGTATCTGCCTTGGTGGTATGGTGCACGTCGGTGATGATACCGACCCGCACCATCGTTTTTTTCTCCTCTGCCTTACTCATCTGAGGTAGCGCGAGCCCGGCGGCCACGGCCACACCGGTGGCAGCAGTGGCACCTATAAACAGACGACGATTCAAATCCATAGCTTTCCTCCTTTGAATGATCAGGGAGCCGGGCCGGCAGACGCTTGACAATCCGCACCGTTGCCTGTCCAGCAATATTGGCTGTACAAGCAAATAGCGCGGCATTGTTACGCTCTGGTTGCAAGGAGGATACGATTTGATGAAGAAAGGGCGGTCAGCGCCCTGAGAAAACTGCGGCACAGGAGTAAACATCTGCCCATCCGGCGGGCATCAGCCGATCAGGGAACGCAGACCATGATACACCAGTGGCAGGAAAATGCCGGGGAGAAAATTGCCTACCCGTATTTTGACCATACCCAGCATGTTCAGGGCTATGGCCACGATCAGGAGGCCGCCCACAGCAGTCATCTGGTTGATGACCTCGGGTGAAAGCAGCGGTTTGATGAGAACGGCGCCCATGGTCAGGGTGCCCTGGTAGAGAAAAACCGACACACTGGAGAAGAGCACGCCAATCCCCATGGTGGAGGCAAAGACCACGGAAATGACCCCGTCCAGAATGGCCTTGGCAAAAAGGGTCTGATGCTGGCCGGTCAACCCGCTCTGCAATGAACCGACTATGGCCATGGAGCCCACACAGTACACCAGGCTGGCGGCGACAAACCCCTTGGCCAGCGACTGCGTATTCCCGGTTTTGGCGGCTATGCGCGCTTCCAGCCAATTGCCCAGCTGCTCAAGCCGTGCCTCAATACCGAGCCATTCACCAAGAAGCGCACCCGCTACCACAGACACTATAACAAGCAGCATCTGATCGCTTGCCAGAGCGCTACGCACGCCGATGATCAAGACCGCCAGTCCCGCGCCCTGCAGCAGGCTCTCTTTGTAATGCGCAGGTATTCCTTTGGTGCACAGCAGCCCAATAAGGCTGCCCACCACAATGGCCACCGCGTTGACGATTGTGCCCAGCATGCTCATCCCTTATCCAGGCCCCAGGCCCGTTCTGCTTTGTTTCTTGGAAAACCAGTGGCTGGTTGCTATATACCTTTTTTACAGAGAAGGAAAGCGCCGCCCCAACTTATTTGCCCGGCCAGACGCCTACTCCATTCACCTCATCTGTGTTCGAGGCATCCATGAACCGTATTTACCTGACCATTGCCCTCTTGTGCTGCAGCAACATTTTCATGACCTTTGCCTGGTACGGCCATCTCAAATATCTGGCGCAGAAGCCCTGGCTGCTGGCCGCCCTGCTGAGCTGGTCCATTGCCCTGTTTGAATATCTGCTGCAGGTACCGGCTAACCGCATTGGTCATGTGGTGCTCTCCGTGGGCCAGCTGAAAATTCTGCAGGAGGTGATTACGTTGTCCATCTTTGCGCCCTTTTCCGTGCTTTTCCTCAAAGAAAAGCTGACCATGGACTATTTCTGGGCCGGCCTCTGCCTTCTGGGCGCGGTGTTTTTCCTTTTCCGCAGCAAAATCATGGGTGCCTGAACCCAAGGAGTGAACATATGTCCCCTGCCCTCCCAACCTTCACCCTGGATCTGCCGGACTGGGCCCTGGCTGAACACCAGCGGCTGCCACCCGCGATTCCACAGCTTGCCGACCGCATGGCCGCGGTACTGCGTTTTGCCCGGCTCAATACCGAGCACAAAACAGGCGGTCCCTTTGCTGCCGGAGTGTTTGAACGCGATACAGGCAAGGTGCTGGTTATCGGTGTCAACCGGGTGGTGCCGCTGCACTGCTCGTCCGCGCACGCGGAGATAACCGCGCTGACGCTTGCCCAGCAGATGCTTGGCGTCTATGACCTGGGCGGTCCCGGCCTGCCCGCCCACCAGCTGGTAGTGAACTGGAGCCCCTGTGCCATGTGTTTCGGGGCGGTGCTGTGGGCGGGCATCCGTTCCCTGGTGATTGCCGGCTCTGACCACGCCATGATGGATATCACCGGTTTTGACGAAGGCCCGCTTCCTGAACACTGGCGCCAGGAACTGGAACGGCGGGGCATCGAACTTATTGAGGGATTGATGCGGGAGGAGTCACTGGATGGATTCCGTGCCTACGCGGCCACAAACCCGGAGGTATATAATGGCAGGCGGGGATAAGACCCGGCCCGGGCGGACACCACTTTCCCACATCATGTCATCAAGTGACTTTTTGCACCCTGCACGGAAAGCCACGCATGTACACCGAGCTGCTACGGGATCCCGCACGGCATCG
>DAIODL010000271.1:0-3009 GCA_036746815.1 Desulfobulbus sp. | reverse complement strand
CGCTGTACCGTATCGCTGCAAAATACGGATATACCTCGGGCCGCTCAAAACGTGCGGACAAAGGCACGCTGCGCTGCGGAATCACCGATGAGCAGCTGCAGTTTATCTCCGCACTGATCTCCGAGAGCCGGCGCGAGGTGAAAGGAACAATCCTGCCGCTTTCCGAGGCGATGCAGATCGCCATTGATAACGGGGTTATTGAGGACGGGCAGATCTCCGAGGCGCGACTGCAGGCGATCCTGCGGGAACGGGAAATGAACAGTACCGCGCTGAACGCCACCCAGCCCTCCATCCGCATGCGCAGCCTGCATCCGAACCATGTGCACGTGTTCGATGCCTCGGTCTGCATTCAGTATTACCTGAAACATGGTAAGGGGCTGCGGATCATGGATGAGCGGGATTACCGGGAGAAGAAACCGGCAAATTTCGGAAAGATCAAGCAGCGTATCATCCGCATGGCGCTGGTGGATCACTTCAGCCACAACCTGTTCGTGAAATATTACGAGACATCAGGTGAAAACGCGGCCATGACCTTTGATTTCCTGACCAGCGCCTGGCGGGGTGGCGCGCACGAGAAGCTGCCGATGCGGGGCGTTCCTTTCTTCCTACTGATGGACGCGGGCGCCGCCAACGTGGCTAAGGGAATCATGCAGCTCCTGGAGCGGCTGGAAATCGAACTGCCCAAAAATATGCCGCACAACCCGCGGAGGCAGGGATCAGCCGAGGGGACGCAGCAGTTGATCGAGACGCATTTTGAGGCCCGCCTGCGGTTTGAGCCGGCCACGACCATTGAGGAACTGAACGCATGGTGTCTCGACTGGCTGGCCTACTACAACGGCAAACAGCTGCACCGGCGCCACAAAATGACACGTACCGCCTGCTGGATGACCATTACCAGAGAGCAATTGCGCGACCTTCCTGAAGACGAGATTTTGCAAAACCTGTATGCCGAGCCCGAGGTGGACCGGACGGTGAAACAGGACAACACCATCGATTTCCGGGCGAACACGTACCGGGTTAAACACATCGAGGGTATCCCTACCGTAACGGCGCCCTTCTGGAAAATATGGGGCAGTTGGCACGGCATGTGCGGCTGCGCTGCTATTTCCTCAACAGCCGCTACACCGCGCACAAGCAGCTTCTGGCCGCGCTGGAAACCACGGATATCGTGCCCCTGGTGCATGAAGTTTATGGGGAGACACAGGGGCAGATCGCCTCTATTTCCGTGCATCATGACGACCGCGAAAAATGTGCCGAGATTGATCTTGAATTCATTGAGCAGCGTATTGATGCCAGCGGTCAGGATATCAAAAAGCAGGATATTGCCGGTGCTGCGGAGTCGAACTTTCTGGATAGCTTGAGTGAGCAGATCGACGGGGTAAATGACATGCTTACCTCGGCCCTTTCCGGAGATGTGGAGGGCATTCTTGGAAAAGTCCTGGACACGGATACCGGCCTGCTGGCTCAGTTCAGCGGTCTGTCCAGATCGGCATGGAATTGTGTGGGTACGCTCTGCGTGCTCATTGATGTGTGCGATGCGGTGCTCAGTGATGTAACCACCAGTGATTCGGTGACCGGCACCTATACTTTTGGCACCACGTTGGCAGAAATCACAGTGCAGAGCCTAGCCAATGTGGTGGACCGCTATGTGGCCAACGATGACAGTACCACCGCTGAGATGTGTATTTCCGTGCTGTCCAGCAAGTTTGCCACCCTGGTCGAGAATGCGGGATACATCTCACCTACCATGACCACCGCGGAAAAGACCACCCTGGCCACGCGGATGACTTCGGCAGCGGCGGTTTCCAGCACGTATACCAGCCAGCAGACGCAGACGCAGGCCATTGATCTGCCTAGCCTGGTGCAGGTGGCCTGTGCCTCCCGACTGGCTCTGCGCGCGGCGGCGCTCTATAAAAATGACGATCTGCTGCGGGCTGAAGCTACCGCTCAGAAGGATCAAAATAGTTTTGATGTGCTGGGCCAGTACACGCCACAGGACGACATTGAAGTGATGAGCGCGGACGCACTGGAAAATACCCTGGCCGTGGTGCGCACGGACATTCAGACGGCTGTTGATGGCTCACGCGCCAGTTGCGATACACTGAAAACCATGGCGGACCAGCTGCAGCAGCATGTGGACCGGGTAAAACTGACGCGCGAGCACCTGACTACCGTGCGCATTGCCCAGGCCATGCCTGTGCATCTGCTCTGCCTGCGATACGGCCTGGGCTACAATGATGCGGAACGGATGCTGGAACTGAATTCGGTAGTCAATCCCGATTTCATGCAGGGGGAGGTGCGGGTGTATGTCTGATGTGGTGGCGCTGCAACTGGCGAATAAATCCTTTGAGACATGGGAAAACTATACTGTTACCTCGGACCTGTATACCGCCGCAGACCAGTTTGATCTTACCCTGTCGGGGACGGATGCGCGCGGCATCAAGGCCGGAGCACAGTGTGAGCTGTTTGTGAATGATCAGCTGGAGCTCACCGGCGTTATTGACCGGGTCAGTAAGCATGGCGACAAAAGGTCCAGGACGGTCACCATCACTGGCCGGGATCTCATGGGATTGCTGGTGGATTCCTGCTGCGAGACCTTTATGGACGTTGAAGGAAAAAAGCTGAGCGAATTGGCAAAATTGCTGATCGCCCCACTGCCCTACGTCAACAGGAAAAAGATCCTGTACCAGGCGGATCTGGTGGGCAAACTCGGCACCAGAAAAAAACATGGCCGACGCCGCAAAAAAAGCGCAGTGGATGATATTTTCAGCGATGACTGCATCGAAGTGCCAACCGCCACCCAGGATAGCACTCAGCAGATATCGCGCATTGAACCAGGAATGACCGTATTTGAGGTGCTGCGCAACTATGCGGCCAGCCGCGGGCAGATGTTCTGGTCTATGCCGGATGGCACCATGGTTTTCGGGCGGCCCAAAGTGGGCGGGGATCCCGCGTTTCAGCTGATCCGCCGTTTGACCGATGCGTCCCAGAATACTATCCTTATCGGCG
>DAIODL010000270.1:0-3019 GCA_036746815.1 Desulfobulbus sp. | reverse complement strand
GCCTGACTATCGGCTGCCTCATCCCCTACTCCGCCTATGAGGGACTGAAGCTGCGGGAGCAGGATAAGGTCTCGCTGTTCCGGAAACATATCTACCGGATTGGCGCCGGGAAAACAGGTATCTTCGCCGCGGAAACAGGCATTGCCCGCCCGGAGCGGCGCGTCGAGCTGAAAAAAAGCGTGCGGGAGGGAGATTTCCTGGGCGCGACGCCGGATGGCAAGGAGATTTATCTCTTCAACGGCAATGCGAATACCACGGTGCTGCGGGAGATTGCCCGTCTGCGCGAAATCACCTTCCGGGCCGTGGGCGAGGGCACGGGCAAGCGCCGGGATACGGATGCCTATGACCAGTATTACCAGCATCTGGTGCTGTGGTCGAATGAAGATCTGGAAATCGTGGGTGCGTACCGTCTTGCCGATTCCGCGGCGATTGTCCGCGATAAAGGCGTAGAGGGTCTTTACAGTCAGAGCCTGTTTCATTTTGATGAGCGCCATTTTCCCTATCTCGAACAGGGGCTTGAGCTGGGCCGGAGCTTTGTGCAGCAGAAATACTGGGGCAAGCGCAGCCTGGACTACCTGTGGTACGGCATTGGTGCCTTTCTCCGGCGCAACCCCCAGTACCGGTATCTGTTTGGCCCGGTGAGCATCAGCAACGCCATGCCGCAACTGGCCAAGGAACTGCTCATCTATTTTTACAAGCTCTATTTCACTGATACCGATAATGAGCCGTGTTCCCGGAATCCTTTTCGTTTTTCCCTGCCGGTGGCCGATCTTGCCGCCTCTTTTACCGGCAATAATTACCGCCAGGATCTGGTGCATCTCAAGTCGCTGCTCACCGAGATGGGCGCTTCCATTCCCACCCTGTACAAGCAGTACACCGAGCTCTGTTCCCCAGGAGGGGTGATTTTTCTCGATTTCAATGTGGATCAGGATTTCGGCAACTGCGTGGATGGGCTGGTGGTGATTGATGTGCACCAGCTGAAACCCAACAAGCGCCTGCGTTATATCGAGAATTCCTTAACTGACTAACACTCTGTTTCTGCTTCCCAGACCAACCCGGTTTCACAAGAGGAGGTTAGTCTGGGAATGTTTTACCTGTCTTTCTTTTTTTCTCTCAGGGTCAGTTTTTTCATGGAGATGCGATTAGCGGCGGCCAGCCGTTTTTCTGTAAGATCAATGAGTCTGCGGTGAATGCATACTTCCTGCGTCTTGGTGGCGGGTTGCCGCTGGATGTAGCTGCCATCGGATTGCATTTCCCAGGCGTTGCGCTTGTTGGTTAACTGCAGATCAAGCCACTGCCGCAGTTGTTTGCGCAGCTTCGGCGCTTCCACCGGCACGCACACCTCTACCCGGTTTTCCAGATTGCGCTGCATCAGGTCGGCCGAGCCGATGAAGTACTCTTCTTCCCCCTGATTGCGGAAATAGTACAGGCGGGCATGCTCCAGAAACCGGCCCACCAGTGAAATAACGTGGATGTTTTCCGAAAGTCCGGGAATGCCCGGCCTCAGGCGGCAGGTGTCACGGACGATCAGATCAATCCGTACCCCGGCCTGGGAAGCCCGGTACAGGGCGGCAACCATGTCGCGGTCTTCCAGGGCGTTGGTCTTCAACTGAATCAGACCGGGTGATTCCGGAGTGTGAGCCTTGATTTCACGTTCAATTTTTTTGAGCAGCGCCTTTTTCAAGAGGCGCGGCGAGGGCAGCAGTTTGCGGTAATGCCGCATGGGCGTGTAGCCGGTGGTCAGGTAATTAAACAGCTCGGTGAGATCAGCGCCGATATCAGGATCACAGGTGAAGAGTCCCAGATCACTGTACACCCGTGCCGTGCCCGAATGATAGTTGCCGGTACCAATATGGGCATACCGGCGCAGTCCATCAAAATCCTTGCGGATGACAAAGATCACCTTGCAATGGGTTTTCAGCCCCACAACCCCGTAGGTGACATGGATACCCGCCTGTTCCATGTATTCAGCCCAGCGGATATTAGCCTGCTCATCGAAACGGGCCTTGAGCTCGACTACCACGGCCACCTGTTTGCCGTTGCGGGCGGCATCCACCAGATATTCAATAACCCGTGAATCACCGGCCGTGCGGTACAGTGTCATCTTGACGGCCCGGACCTTGGGGTCTGTGCTTGCTTCGCGCAGATAGCGTTCCACCGAGGTGTCAAACGATTCATAGGGATGCTGCAGGAGGATGGAGCCGTGTTTGCGGATGACATGGAAAATATTGGGATCGTCATCCTGGAGTTCGGCGTTGTCCACGGGTTTGTGCGGCGGATAGTGCAGTTCAGGCCGGTCGAGCCGGGCAATGGCAGACAGGTCCTGCTTGCCGACAATACCGGCAACCTCAAAGACATCCTTATCCTCATCCACCCCTAGCTCCGCTGCCAGCATGCCCCGGTGCAGCGGCACCATGCCGGTGGCCACCTCAAGTCGTACAATTTCAGAAAATTTCCGTTCGCGCAGGGCGGATTCGATCACCTGCAGGAGATCATTAGCCTGTTCCTGATGAGGCTCGGTGATGGCGTTACGTGTGACCCGGAAAATTTCGCTGCTTTCCACCACCATTTCCGGAAACAGGAGCTCCAGGTTGTGGCCGATGAGATCCTCCAGGGTAATAAAATGCCCGTCTTCACCAAAATGGAGGAAACGGGGCATATCCTCGCTCACCGGAACCTTGATACGGTTCATGTAGCTGTGTTCGTCGTCCTGATAGCGCACCGTGACCAGCAGATTCACGGAAAGATTGGAGATAAAGGGGAAAGGATGTGCCGGATCCATACCCTGCGGCGTGAGGAGTGGATACACCTGCTCCAGAAAATATTTTTCCGCCTCCGCTTTTTCCGCAGTGCTGAGATCCGTGTAACGGATGATCCGGATATGCTTGCGGCTGAGCAACTTTTTGAGCTCAATTTCAAGATCTTCCTGTTGACGCAAGAGGTCATGCACTACCGGGATACAGGAGTCAATCTGCTCCTGTGGTAACCTGCCGTCCACGGAACGTTCACGGACACCGGC
>DAIODL010000269.1:0-3019 GCA_036746815.1 Desulfobulbus sp. | reverse complement strand
TGCCGCGGCATCGGTGGCTGCCCTACCGGTAAGGCAGTTATCACCAAGGGCTACCGGCTGCCCGCCAAATACGTGATTCACACCGTGGGACCGGTCTGGCGCGGCGGCAGCCACAACGAACCAGCGTTGCTGGCGAGCTGCTACCGGCACTCCCTGCAACTGGCAAAGGAAGCACACTGCCACACCATTGCCTTTCCTGCCATCAGCTGCGGTGTCTACGGTTATCCGCTGGACCAGGCGGCAGAAATCGCCGTGAAAACCATCAATACCTTTCTCGCCGAAAACGACCAGCCTGCCGAGGTGTATATCGCCTGCTTCAACCAGCCGGTGCAGGATGCCTTCAGCAAGGCCCTGCAGCAGAGGTAAGCCATGCCGACTGAGCCTCACACGCGCTTTTTACTTACGGCTCGCTTATGTGCGCAGATATCATGGCCCAGGTCAGCGGGGCGAACTTACAGCCCACCCCGGCCTCACTTTTTGATTACGCACGCTTTTGTATTCAGGATGAGGAGTATCCGGGCGTGATTGTAAAAGCAGGCAGCCAGGTACCCGGCATTGTCTACCAGGGTATTGAACCTGCACACTGGAAACGGCTGGATGCCTTTGAAGGTGATATATACGAACACTGCCCGGTTGAGGTGCTGCTCGCTGGTGGCCAAAAAATGATGGCGGACTGTTATGTGTTCCGGTCTGCCTTTGCCCACCGGCTCACTGCGACCGAGTGGGACTTTGCCGCCTTTCTGAGAAGCGGCAAGACAGTTTTTCAACATCAGTACTGCGGATTCAAGGCGATCGACTGACACTTCTTTCCTGCCGATCTGACCAACTGGTCCCCTTTCCCGCAAGGAGTTGTCATGCGCATAGGAATAGATATCGGCGGCACCCACACGGATGGCGTGCTCATCGACGGTGACCGGTTACTCGCCGCCGCCAAAACCCCCACCCATCACGAAAACCTGCTTGCCTCCATCAACCAGGTGTTGACCGCGGTGCTTGCCGAACAGGATCCCCAGGCCGTGGATACCCTGAACCTCTCCACCACGCTGACCACCAACGCCATAATCACCGGCAAAACCGAGCCCGTGGGTATGCTGGTGGTCGGCGGGCCGGGCATTGCCGCCAAAAATTACCGTATTGGCGGCCATTTTCATCAGATTTACGGTAGTCTTGACCATGTGGGCACCGAGACCTCGGCGCTGGACGAACTGGACCTGAAAGACGCGGTTAACGCCTGCAGGAAAGCAGGCGTGCGTTGTTACGCTGTGGCCTGCAAATTCTCACCGCGCAATCCCAACTATGAAAATCACATGGCCGAAGCCCTGGCGGGCCAGGCGGATTTCATCACCCTGGGGCATCTGGTCTCCGGCCAGCTCAATTTCGGCCGCCGCATCAACACCGCCTACTACAACTCCGCGGTATGGCGTACCTTCCAGGCATTTGCCAAGGCCCTCACCGCCAGCCTCAAAGGGTTCAACCTGGATGCGGAGGTAAACATCCTTAAAGCCGACGGCGGCACCATGCCCCTGAAACGGGCGCTGGAACTCCCGGTGCAGTCCATCTTCTCCGGGCCTGCGGCCTCGGTCATGGGCATCATTGCCACCAGCCCCGGCACAGAGGACATGCTCATGCTTGATATCGGCGGCACCACCTCGGATATCGCCCTCTTTGCCGGCGGGGAACCGCTTCTTGAACGCGAAGGCATTGCCATTGAAGACCGCCCCACCCTGGTGCGCGCGGTGCACGTGGAATCCATCGGTATCGGCGGCGACTCACTCATCTCCGTGCAGGACGGGGTGGTCAAGACCGGACCGGACCGGGTTGGCCCCTGCATGGCTGCAGGCGGCGGCCAGCCCACGCTGATGGACGCGTTCAACTACCTGCATCTGGCCGAATTTGGCCAGATTGAGCAATCTCAAAAAGGCATCGAAACGCTCGCTCAGGCCCACGGTCTTGCACCTGCGGAGCTTGCCCGGCAGGCAGTGGATGCCGCGGTCGAGTCCCTGGCTACTAAAATTGAATCCCTGGTGGCCAAGGTGAACAGCAAGCCGGTATACACCATTCATGAAATTCTGGAGGATCGGGTCATCACCCCGAAAAAATTGATCGTCATCGGTGGGCCTGCCGAGGTTTTCCAGGAGCTGCTCGCCAAGCGGCTGGGCATTTTCGTGGAGGTGCCGCCGCTGCATGGTGTGGCCAATGCGGTAGGTGCGGCCCTCACCCGCACCACCAGTCATCTGGCACTTACCGCCAACACTGCCCGCGGCAAACTTTCGGTGCCCATGCTTGGCATCTTCGACTCGGTGGGACGCGGCTTCAGCTTACAGGATGCCATCGACAAGGCGCGCATCCTGCTCATTAAGGATCTGGCCCGGCTTGGCATCACCATCAACGAGGACGATATCCAGATCACCCAGGCTGACGCCTTCAATATGGTTGAAGGGTCGTACATGACCGGCCGCAACATCCGCGTGGTGGCCCAGGTGCGGCCTGCGGTCTGCGCGCAGCTGCGGAACAGCCCCGTATCCGTGGCCATGGTGTGAGATCAATCATGTTTCGTCAATATTCTATCATTTTGTGCCCTGCGCCTTTCCCGCCAATGCGCAGGAGACTTTTTCCAGTTTTCCAGGTGCTGCCATGCTGAAAGCCCCCTCATCTCTTGGTGTTATCTTTTTTCCGGCCTTTGACTGGGCCATCTCCCCCACCCATCCCGAACGGGAGGAACGCCTCCTTTACACTCAGGACCAGTTCCGCGAGGAGGGACTCTTCGATATTGAAGGTATTGATGAATACCGTCCTCTCTACGCCACGGATGAGGATATCCTCCGCACCCACTTCTGTTTTCCCTCTGTAGAGAGAATCTGCACGGAATCACACCACGTTTCCGCAGGCGGCGCCATCCAGGCCGCGCGGTTGGTGATGGAGCATGAGACCAAACGCGCCTTCGCCCTGGTGCGTCCGCCAGGCCACCACGCCATGAAGGTGGTGCAGGGCAACCGCGGCTTCTGCAACATCAATATCG
>DAIODL010000268.1:0-3019 GCA_036746815.1 Desulfobulbus sp. | reverse complement strand
GAAAAATAAAGAAAAAATTTATTTTCAGGCGGCGGCAATAATTTGGATAACAACCCGATGCTCATAAGTTTTCACGTATCTTGATAGGATATTTATCTGTGCTGCGGGCACTGCAGCCAGCCCTTATCCGCTCACAGTCGTATGACTGGAAGAATGGGCAGGACTTTATCCTGCTTACAGATTCGTGACACGTAAAAAACAAGACTCTAACGGTATTCTAATAAAAGTTGGATTTACACAAATAACATGCTGATATAAAAGAACATTATCAAGAAGAGAACACACGCATAAAAGAGAAAAAACAACGTGGAGCAGGTGGGGTACTTCCGCAGGAAGATTTCAGTGGCTGGAAACGGGGTCATCTCCACGTGCGTGTTTACGAAGCAGAAGCAACAGCGGTGCCACCGCCAGAAACGCCACGCCCAGCACCCAGTAGGTCTGATTATAGGCCAGAATGCCCGCCTGCTGCCGCACCAGTCCATACACATCTGCGAGCGCCAGCTTCTGGGCGCTGACCGCGTCCACACCGCGCATGATCAGCCCATGGGTGATACCGGCGATTTTGTTTTGATACGCCGGATTGTAAGGTGTGGCATGGGTGATGAGATCAAGCTGGTCCATCTGGGAATAGCGGGCCAGCATGGTAGTTGCCGCGGCAATGCCAATACTGCCACCGATATTGCGCAGCAGATTAAAGATGCCTGAGGCATCGCCCATCTGCTTCTTGGGAATATTCCCCAGGGTAACGGTGGTCAGAGGCACGAAAATGAAGGCCAGTCCAATACCATTGACGATCCGGGGCCAGATGAAGGCACCAAAGGAGGTCTGCAGCGAATAGTTATGCAGCAGAAACATGGAATACGCCCCGCAGAACAGCCCGAAAAAAACAAGCAGCCGGGAATCAATCCTTTTCATGAGTATGGCGGCAATGGGCATGAAAAACAGGGTGGATCCACCGCCGGGCGCAAGCACCAGGCCGGACAGGGTTGCAGTATAGCCCATCATGGACTGCAGGTGCAGGGGAATGATGCTGATGGCGCCATACAGGGCAAAGCCCACCATAAACATAACCAGATTGCCGGCGGCAAAGGACATATCCTTAAAAAGCCTTAAATTGACCACAGGCTTTTGTCTGCGCCATTCCACCCAGACAAGGAGGCTCAAGCAGATCGCAGCTGTCAGCAGGCAGGTTACGATAAAAGAGGAGTTGAGCCAGTCATCCTGCTGCCCCTTGTCGAGTGCGATCTGCAGCGCGCCTATGCCCACGGTCAAGAGCACCAGACCCCAGCCGTCAACGGTTTCCATTTCCTTTTTCAGGTACGGGGGATCGCTGACAAAGGCCTTGAGCATGATCAAAGCCACGATACCGGTGGGTACGTTGATATAGAAAATCCAGCGCCAGCTGGATTGATCCGTCAGCCAGCCTCCTAAAATGGGGCCGACCACAGGGCCAAACATGACGCCCACACCAAAAATGGCGTTGGCCATCCCCTGTTGATGCAGAGGAAAACGTTCCAGCAAAATGGCCTGACTCATGGGAATCAAGGCGCCGCCCGCGGCACCCTGAATAACGCGGCAGATAATGAGCATCCCCAGACTCGGGGAAGCACCGCAGAGCAGTGAGGCGAGCACAAACACCACCACGCAGCGCAGCAGAAAGGCCTTGCGGCCGAAATAACGGGCCAGCCAGCCGGTCATGGGGAGAATGACCGCATTGGAGACCAGATAGGAGGTGAGCACCCAGCTCACCTCATCGGTGCCGGCTCCGAGGCTGCCCTGCA
The DNA here is from genome assembly GCA_036746815.1 of Desulfobulbus sp. Lineage (GTDB taxonomy): Bacteria > Desulfobacterota > Desulfobulbia > Desulfobulbales > Desulfobulbaceae > Desulfobulbus. The sequence continues at coordinate 1,238 of DAIODL010000268.1, read as the reverse complement.
TATTGGGCAAGGCCACGTTGGCCACCGAGGTGTCGATGACCTCAAGCAGGGCGGGCAGCATGACAGCTGCCGCGACCAGCCATTTATTTTTGGGCACTGAAGACATCTTCCCCCCAGATCAACTTGGTCACGAGACGCAAGGGACCGGGTGAAAATCCCAAAAAATGGGAGAAAGGATTGTCGACGAGGATCACAGGCACCACACTCATACCCACGCGCAGCGGATACTCGTGCTGATCCACGGGATCAATGCTGATTTTTACGGGAATACGCTGGGTGACCTTCACGTAGTTCCCTGTGGCATTTTCCGGCGGCAACAGGGAAAAGGCCGCTCCCGTACCAGCCATGATGCTCTGCACACGGCCGGTAAAGGTATGGCCCGGATAAGTATCCACGCTAAAGTGCACCTGCATGCCCGGACGCACATCGGTAAGCTGGCTTTCCTTGTAATTGGCAGTGATCCAGGGCTCATCGGAGTTGACCACTGCCATGAGCGCCTGTCCCGGCTGCACCCAATTACCGGTTTCCACGGACTTGCGGGTCACATAACCGTCCACCGGCGCATAGAGTCTGGTATAGGAAAGGCGCAGCTTCGCGGTTTCCAGTTCCGCCTCGCGTTTGGCCACCAATGCCGCAGGTGCGCTACCGACCGGCGCACCAACGGTGGCGATATCCTGCTGCAGTTTCTTTTCCGCCTCGCGTACCTGGGCGGTTGCCACGATCTGCGCCGTGCGTGCCCTGTCCAATTGCTCCTTGGGCATCACTTTCTGCTGAAAAAGAATTTCCGCGCGCTTCAGATCAAGCCCTGCCTTCTGCGCCTGCGCCTGCGCACGGATCACGTCAGCACGGCTGCGTTCCACCTGTGCCCGGTTGCCGTTTGTTGTATTATGCGCCACTGCCAGTTCCGCCACGGCTGTATCCAGAGCGGCCTTGGCATCACGGTCATCCAGCACCACTAGGGGATCGCCCTGGTGCACATGCTGATTATCCGTCACCAGAACCTGAATCACCGACCCGGCGATGCGTGGGGCAATCGAGTGGATCGGAGCTTCGACAAAAGCATTATCCGTTTCAATATGGGTATTTTTGTGCACCCACCAGACACCACTGGCACAGAGGAGACACCCCACCATCAGAAAAAAAAGAAATTTTTTCAAAGATTTTATTTTCCTGATCCTAGATGCTGTGCTCTGCTGTTCTTCCATACTCACTGCTGTCTCACAAATTTTGAAAGAGTA
>DAIODL010000267.1:0-3024 GCA_036746815.1 Desulfobulbus sp. | reverse complement strand
CTGCAGCGCGCCGGTGGGGCAGGAGCCCAGACAGGCGCCCAGACCGTCGCACAGCTTGTCCGCCATCAACCGCGCCTTGCCGTTCACGATGCGCAGCGATCCCTCCGCGCAGTCCGGCACGCACTGGCCGCAGCCGTCGCACAACTCCTCATCTATCTTGATAATTTTCCGTAGTACTTTCATAAACAGTCCGCCAAGTCAGTTATATCAGTCAGGCATCAACCCCAATGAACGGGGATCTTGAATTATTCAAGTTCCAGGGCCTTACGCAGCGCCTCTATACCAAAGCGTTCCATGAAGCGGGCGGAACGTCTCTTGGGCAGGGATTCCTTGCGGTATACATCCAGAGTTTTCTTCACCAGGGAGAGTGCCTCGTCATCGCTGAGTCCATCGGCAATCACATCACCGACCCGCGGCCGGCCGGCGCCGTTGCCACCAAAAGAAAGCCGCCAGCCCTTGCGTTCGCCCACCAGTCCCACATCCCGCACCATGGACTCACAGCAGCAGAACCGGCAGCCGGAAACCCCCACCTTAACCTTGTACGGCAAGGGGCCATCCATCTCCAGCGCACGCAGCTTATCACCCATGGCCAGGGAATTGCCCTGCCCGTACGGACACCAGGTGCTGCCCGGACAGGCCTGCACATAATGAAGCCGGTGGCGGGCATGGGGCGGAGCCTCTGGCAGGTGCAACTCCTCTTTCAGGGCTTCCAGATCCCGGGGCTCCGTGCCCAGAAAGGCTATGCGCTGCGCACCCGTCACTTTGATCTGGGGCACATGATATTTCCGGGCCAGCATGGCCAGCTGTTCAAGCTCATCCGGGGTCAACTGACCGGCATGGTACTGCGGCAAAACGAGATAGGATTTTTCTTGTTCAATCATGTTCCATTCCTGGGAAGCGCCCGGCCGGAAAATCGGCCGGGCATAAAGAGAATTGAAAATCAGCCGAGGATCGCCTTGAGGTCGGCCTCCGGGGTTTCCACCGGCTTGATGCCAAAGGTGTTCACCAGAAACTCCAGCACCGCCGGGCTGATGAAGGCCGGCAGCGACGGCCCCAGACGAATATCCTTGATGCCAAGATACAGCAGGGTCAGGAGGATGGCCACCGCCTTCTGCTCGTACCAGGACAGGATCATGGACAGGGGCAGATCATTGACACCGCAGTTAAACGCCTTGGAGAGGGCCACCGCGATCTGGATGGCCGAGTAGGCGTCGTTGCATTGCCCCACATCCAGAAGACGCGGAATACCATTGATATCCCCCAGCTGTTTGTCAAAGAAGCGGAACTTGCCGCAGGCCAGGGTCAGCACCATGCAGTCACCAGGCACCTGCTCCACAAAGCGGGTGAAGTAGTCGCGGCCCGGCTTGGCGCCGTCGCAGCCGCCCACCAGGAAAAAGTGGCGGATGGCTCCTGATTTCACCGCGTCGATGACATTGTCGGCCACGCCGAGCACCGCATTGTGTCCAAAGCCCACCAACACCTGCCCCTTGTCCACATCATCGGTGAAGCCGTCCATGGCAAGCGCCTTCTCGATGACCGCGGAGTAATCCTTGTCCGTGATGTGCTTTACGCCCGGCCAGCCCACCAGGCCGTTAGTGAAAACACGGTCAATATAGTCTTCCCGCGGTTTCTGGATGCAGTTGGTGGTGAACAGCATGGGCCCGGGGAAACCCGGAAACTCCTTCTGCTGATTCTGCCAGGCGGTACCGTAATGCCCATAAAAATGCGGATATTTCTTCAGTTCCGGATACCCGTGGCAGGGCAGCATTTCACCATGGGTGTAGATATCAATACCCTTGCCCTCGGTCTGCTTGAGCAAAAGCTCCAGGTCGTGCAGATCATGCCCGGTGATGAGGATGCATTTACCCTTACGATGTCCCAGCGGCACTGCCGTGGGCTGCGGGTTACCGTAAGTCCCGGTGTTGGCGGCATCCAGAAGGCCCATGGTCTTGAGGTTGATCTCACCCGCCTTCATGGCAACCGGTACGCACTGCTCCACGGTGAGCCCCTTGGCCATGAGAGTGACCAGCGCGTCATAGCAGAAGGAGGCGATCTCCGGATCCTTTTTGCCGAGGATTGCCGCATGATCCGCATAAGCGGCAATACCCTTCAGACCGTAAAGCAGGGTCTGTTTGAGGGAGCGGATGTTGACGTCCGTGTCCAGGTTCTCGATAAAATTGAGCGCCTTGCCCTGAGCAGCCAGCTCGCTGGCATTACCTGCGGGAATGAAGCTAGCCGGGGCATCGCTGAAATCGGTCTTGCCACCAGCGGCTGCAACCTTGGTCTTCATGGCCTCGCGCAACTCCACGGCCCGCTTGATCAGCACCACGAAACGTTCCGGATCAAAATCCACGTTGGTGAGTGTGGAAAAAATAGCCTCCATGGTAAAACGATCGGTGGCCTCGTCGACAATGCCCATCTTGCGCCCTTCCCGGGCATACAGTGCCAGCCCCTGCAGGGCATACACCAGCAAATCCTGCAGATCGGCAACTTCCTCGTTCTTGCCGCATACACCGGCGATGGTGCAACCCAGCCCCTTGGCGGTTTGTTCACATTGGTTACAAAACATATCGTTCCTCCTTACGTTTTTTTATGTCGCAGTGGATAGTGTTCCTCAGTAGTATGGCTGCACTATAGCGGCCCGATGGAATGTTCCTTTGACCTAGATCAATTTTTTCTTTTTTTTATTCACCATGCCCTCAATTGTGCCCCTGCTTGCCGAAAGCCTGCTCTTCAGTGGATTACCAGCAGATCAGCTCCAGGAAATCAGCAAGATAGCTATCACCAAACGCTATCCCAAAGGGGACACCATCTTTTTCGAGGGGGATGATGGCATCGGGTTCTACATGGTGGTGCGGGGCAAAGTGAAAATTTTCAAGGCATCCCTAGATGGCAAGGAGCAGATCCTGCACATCTTCGGGCCAGGCGAACCTTTTGGCGAAGTGCCGGTGTTTCACGGCAATCCCTTTCCCGCCAATGCCCAGGCCATGAGTGAATGTGAGGTGCTTTTTTTCCCGCGCCGGG
>DAIODL010000266.1:0-3038 GCA_036746815.1 Desulfobulbus sp. | reverse complement strand
GCAATAGTCATTTTGATGCGGGGCAGCAGGCCACGCCGGTGGGCCAGAAAACGGGCCTCCAGCTGGGCCAGACGCCGGAACAGGCTGGTGCGCTCCATGGCCGGAGCCTCGGTATCCACCGCGTACCCGGCTTTGACGATTTCCTGGCAGCGGAAACAGCCGGGAAAACGCAGATGCCGTCCATCGGGGCGGGTCAGGGTGGCGGGTACGCCATGGGTGCGGCAGACCATGAGCCGGTGTCTGTACACGCCGCAAAGCCCTTCCTCGTTGAGCGGGCACATGAGCTGCGGCCGCTTGCCCTGCGCGATCAAGGACCGGCTCTCACCCACATAGGCGCGGGCGCGCTCGCGGATGCGTTCCAGATGCGCGGCGTCCAGAAGACGCAGCCCTTCCCAGAGGTAGGCCCATTCGCAGTAGGTATAATGCAGGAAATAGGAATCGCAGCAATTGTCCGGGCACCCCTGACAGGTCAGGCCGATGACCTGCGCGACTTTATCATAGTCGTCGACCATTTCCTGGTAAATCGCGCTGATTTCCTGGGAAAGTTCCCGGGGAAGACACAACTCGTTCATGACAGATCCTGCTTATTCAGGTTCGCTGAAGGCCTGTACCTGATAGGTGAATACCGTAAGGGGCGTGGTCTGCCACAGGTTGGGGGGCAGGCCGGCCTTGCGGCACAAATGGCCCAGAAAATCCTCCACCCGGGGCAGCTGCTCCCACACCTGCGGCAGAAAGGTGGCCCCGGCATTGCCCGGCCCCTCGAGAATAACGCCGTCACGGCCTGGCACAAGCTTCCTGCGGAGGTCATCCGCATCTGTATAGGCAAGGGGCACCGGATCGGTGAGCACCGAGACCTCCACCCGTACCTGGCCCAGCTCCTCTGCCCGCATGGGGGGGAACCGGTAATCCTGGAACGCAGCGTTCACCGCATTGCGCCGCACGCTGTCCGACACCCGCTCCACGGCCGCCAGACTGCCGATGCACCCGCGCAGCTCACCCCTCTTATGCAGGGTGACAAAGACACCCGCCTTCCGCTGCAAGCCGCTCTGGGCAAGTTCCGCATCGGTTACCGGGCTGGTCGGAGCTACTCCCAGCTGTATTTCAATGGTCTGCCGTGCCAGGCGCACCAGCACCTGACCTTGTTCTTCGGTAAGCATATACAGGCTCCCACGTCCCATCATCGGGGCATTTCAATCTATTGATGCAGGTGGGCACTGTCAATACAAATGCGGTCCGCGCAGACCCGGTACAAACCGGGGGTCCATAAGTCACCTGAACCTTAATGGCCCAAACCCTTCAATGGTGCCAGCCCCTTGAGACGCCCCAGCCAGTTCAGCGAAATTTCACCGTTGGAAACAAAGGGAATTTCCCTGGTATATCCGTGCATACCGGCCAGCACCTTGCCTCTGAGGGTGTAGGGCAGGGGCTTCTCCGGGGCAAAGGACTGCTGCCCCATGGACTGGAGCATGTCCGTCAGCGAGGAGATGATGTCCATGGCGGACGCATACACATCAATGGGCACCATGGTGGTGCCGTACGCGGGGACTGTCTGGTAGTTGTCGCCAATGCCCGTGGCAAAATGGTGATGATTGATTTCCAGATCACAGCTGACGCCACGGATCTCCATGGCCACCTCATTGGGATTGAGGACTCGCAGCTTGATAACGAAAACGCCTTCCATGGACTTGATTTCCTTGACGCGGATATCAGCGATAGAGACTTGCGGATCGTTTTTGATGCCATGAAAAGCGGCGCACCCCCCCAGGAAGAGTTGAAGACAACAAACCATCAGGAGAACAAACATCTTAATAAATGGCGTGGCTGTGGAAAACATGGCGACTCCTTGCAGATATGATCTTTCGATCCTACTTAACCCGTCGCATTGGACAAAGTCAACAGCTCCATGGAACTGTTGACTTCAGCCCGGGAAAACAGTATCAATAGCGGCCATGGAGAAGTGCCGGAGCGGTCGAACGGGACGGTCTCGAAAACCGTTGTGGGGGTAACTCCACCCAGGGTTCGAATCCCTGCTTCTCCGCCAGTTGATTGAAAACGCCGTAATCCTTTGCCGGGGTTACGGCTTTTTTATCGGGCCTGCCCTGTGGTTCCCGGGCCACAACACTTTATCCACGAAGGTACATCATGCTTGCCGTCCTTGCGCTTGTGGCAGGAATTGCCCTGCTGGTCTGGAGCGCAGATCGTTTTGTCGAAGGCGCCGCAGCCACCGCCCGTCATCTGCAGGTGCCGCCACTTTTGATTGGTATGGTCATCATCGGCTTCGGCACCTCGGTCCCGGAGATGATGGTTTCCGCACTCTCCGCTCTGCAGGGCAACCCGGGCATTGCCCTGGGCAACGCCTATGGCTCCAACATTACCAATATCGCGCTGATTATCGGCCTCACTGCCCTCATACGCCCAATCACCGTGCATCCGCAGGTCCGCCGCAAAGAACTGCCGCTCCTGCTCGGGGTCACGGTGCTGACCTTTTTTCTGCTCTCGGACAATGCCCTGAGCCGTCTGGATGCCTGGATCCTGCTGGGAGTATTTGCTCTGTTAATGGCCTGGACCATCGCGCAGGGATTGCGGCAGCATGCGAATCTCCGGGGAAACATGCAGGAAGAGCAGGAGATCCCTGCCATACTGCTGCCCAAGGCTCTTTTCTGGCTGGTAGCAGGACTGGTGCTGCTCATGGTCAGTTCACGGCTCCTGGTGTGGGGAGCGGTGAACATTGCCCATGCGCTTGGTGTCAACGATCTGCTCATCGGCCTGACCGTGGTCGCGGTGGGCACCTCGCTGCCGGAACTGGCATCGTCTCTTGCCGCAGCGCGTAAGGGTGAACATGACCTCGCCCTGGGCAACATTGTCGGTTCCAATATGTTCAACACCCTGGCGGTCGTTGGTATTGCGGGCTCCATCCATCCCCTGGCAGTGGAACCGGAGGTGCTGCACCGGGATCTTCCCATCATGGGTATGCTCACCCTGGCCTTATACGCCTTTTACTTCGGGCGTCTGGCCCGGATCAACCGTATCGAAGGTGC
>DAIODL010000265.1:0-3149 GCA_036746815.1 Desulfobulbus sp. | reverse complement strand
ACATATGGAAATTGTCGCCGAGATACATCTTGCGGGCTACCTCGCTGTTGATGATCTCATCCCTGGTCCCACTAATGAGAATGCGACCGTCGCCCATGATATAGGCGGAATCGCAGACCTGCAAGGTTTCACGTACATTGTGATCGGAAATCAGCACCCCCAGTCCTTTGTCCTTGAGGTCGCGGATGATGGACTGCAGATCCGCCACGGACAGGGGATCGACCCCGGCAAAGGGTTCGTCAAGGAGAATGAAGCGGGGGCGGGTGGCCAGCGCCCGCATGATTTCCACGCGGCGCCGTTCCCCGCCGGACAGGCCGTGCCCCTTGTTACCAGCCAGATATTCGAGCTTCAGTTCCGCCATCAGTTCCTTGATGCGGCTGTTGATTTCGCTGCGGGGAATACCCAGAGGTTCCAGGACAATACGCACATTATCCTCCACGGTCAGCTTCTTGAAAACCGAGGAATCCTGCGCCAGATAGGTGATGCCCCGGGAGGCGCGTTTATGGATGGGCAGGGCGGTGATGTCCTCTCCGTTTAATAGAATGGAACCCGCGGTGGGATGAATGAAGCCGACGATGGAATAAAAAGTGGTGGTTTTGCCCGCACCATTGGGTCCCAGCAGGCCGATGACCGAGGAACTGGGTACCTTGAGGCTTACATCGTCCACGACCCGGCGCTTACGGTACTCCTTGACGAGACCGCGGGTTTCAAGGAGTATGGATTCGCTCATGGCTTCTTCGACTGGGGATGAATCACGGCGCGGACCCGCTCTTTAGAGTGGGGATCCGGCTCCACGATGGAGCGCTTCTGGTCCAGATAATAGGTAATGCTTTTCCCGGACACCATGTTCTGCCCCTGCCAGGCCTTGGCGTTGCCGCTGAGGATCACCTTGCGGTCGGCGGCGAAATATTCCATGCGCTCGCCCGTACCCAGCCAGTCCCCCTGCGTTACCTTCACATTGTGCACGCAGATCAGCTTTTCCACCTTGCTGGTGGGTTTTTCGGTGCTTCCGGGTGTGGCTGCGGGCTTGCCCGGTGCTTTCTGGTTATTATAGAGGACCGTCATCTCATCACAACGGATGATCAGGTTGCCCTGGCGGGCGTCTACCTTACCCTGGAAAACGACGGTATTCTGTTTCTCCTGCGACACCATGCGGTCAGCCTCAATGCTGATGGGCTGATCCCCGTTGTCCGAAGGAGGGGCGGATAAAACAGGAGACGCGAACGCGAGCTGGGCGAGCAGAAGCAGGAGCAGCGTGGTGCGGCGAGTGCCGGATGCGGGTCTCATGAGCATCTCCTCAGGAATGCAAGAGAAAAAACAACAAATCTCATTTTGGGTTTATTTTTTGCAAGAATAGAACGATCTTACTTGGTTCCCCGGCAAATGTAAAGCACTTGGCCCCTGCGCTATCGCTTTTCCTGACCGGTAACGCAATAGTTTACACAATTCTGCCGCAGGGGTACAATAGCCGCCTCGAATCGAGGATCTGAATCCGTGACGGCGGCTCCTTCATACAATAAAATATGCCGTGCGGGCAAGAAGTCACGGATTTCGGAAGGAGTAAAGCACATGGGTACAGAAGAGGCGGATATGCGCGAGGAAATAGCCAAAGCCAAGGTCTTGGTGGAATCACTGCCCTATATCAGTGCGTTCCGTGAAAAAACAGTGGTCATCAAGTATGGCGGCCACGCCATGGTCGACGAGACGCTGAAGCGCAATTTCGCCCTTGATGTCATTTTGATGAAGTATATCGGCATTAACCCCATCATTGTGCATGGCGGCGGACCGCAGATTAACGAATTCCTGGAGAAAATGCAGATCAAGCCTTCCTATGTCCAGGGCATGCGTGTGACCGACGGCGCCACCATGGATGTGGTGGAGATGGTGCTGGTGGGCAAGGTGAATAAGGAAATTGTCGGGCTGATCAACCATTGCGGCGGCAAGGCCGTGGGGTTGTCGGGCCGCGATGGCGATCTGGTGCAGGCTCGTAAACTCACCATCAAGGGCAGGTCCACCAGCGAGGACCGGCCGCCGGAGCTGATCGACATCGGCCGGGTGGGGCAGGTGACCCGGGTGAATCCCGAAATCCTCACCGCCCTGGAGCAGAAGAATTTCATCCCGGTAATCGCTCCCGTGGGAGTGGGCGAGGATGGCCGCGCCTTCAACATCAATGCGGATCTGGTGGCCGGCGCCATTGCCGCCGAGCTGCATGCGGCTAAGTTGATGCTCCTCACCGATGTCGAAGGTGTGAAGGACGCAAACGGCGCGCTCATCTCCACTATCACCCGCGGCCAGATCAACCCCCTCATTGACACCGGGGTGATTCAGGGCGGCATGATTCCCAAGGTCAACTGCTGCAAAGCAGCCCTGGATGGTGGGGTGGAGAAGGCACATATTATTGATGGCAGGCAGGAACACGCGATTTTACTGGAAATTTTTACGCAACAAGGTATCGGAACGGAGCTGGTGGCATGAGCAATCAAGAGTGGACGGAGCGGGGCGGCAAGGTTTTTATCGGTACGTATAACCGGTTTCCCGCAGCCATGGTCAAGGGCAGCGGCTGTAAACTGTGGGACGCTGACGGCAAGGAATATCTCGATTTTCTGGCGGGGATTGCAGTCTGTGCCCTGGGGCATTGCCATCCGGCGGTCACCGAGGCCATCAAGCGTCAGGCGGAAACCCTGGTGCATGTATCCAACCTTTTTTATACCCTGCCGCAGACCGAACTGGCCGAGCTTTTGGTCGCCAACAGTTTCGCTGACCGCGTGTTCATGTGCAACAGCGGCGCCGAGGCCAACGAGGCAGCCATCAAGCTGGCCCGTATATACAGCGCGCCGGGCAAGTATGAGGTGATTTCCCTGGAAGGCTCCTTCCACGGTCGTACTCTGGCCACGGTGGCGGCCACAGGCCAGGAGAAGTTCCACAAAGGTTTTGAGCCCATGCCCGAGGGTTTTGTGAATGCGCCCTTTGGCGATGTGGCGGCCATGGAACGCATGATCAATCCGCACACCTGTGCCATTCTCTGTGAACCGCTGCAGGGCGAAAGCGGTGTGCGCCCCCTGGAGCTCGAGTATCTGCACGCGCTGCGCGCCCTGTGCGACAAGCACGGCCTGCTCTTGATCTTTGACGAGGTGCAGACGGGTCTGGGC
>DAIODL010000264.1:0-3167 GCA_036746815.1 Desulfobulbus sp. | reverse complement strand
TGCCGCGCTCGATATCCTTGTAGCGCAGGTGAAACACGGGAATCACATTGGCCCCGGCCGCCTCGATGGAGCGGATCAGGGCGTCGATGAAGGCGAGATTGTTGTTGACCCAGTAGATCTGGTAAAACCACAGGCCCACGGTGATTTTTCCCGGATCGACCTTGCGGGCCAGATACTCCTTCAGGTCGGGAACCCCCTGGAAATCCGGATGATGGATGCCATCGTCCGGCAGGGGCAGGGGCGGCTGACAGGGCAGTCCCTCCTGGTGCACGCGGTTCTGCAAAAACAGGAGCATCTGCTGCATGTTGCGGGCGCCGCCGCACTTCAGGTAGCGTGCAACCGTGTCCCACACGGGCGTGCCGAAATCCGTGGAAAATTCCCGCGCCGCCTCAATGGAATCCTCGTCACCGCTGGAGGGTTGGACATGGATAAAGGGCAGGTCCTCGGCCCGTTTGTTGAGCATGGCCTCGCGGAGCTGATCAAAGGCCGGGAAAGAGGCGCGGCCGCCGTGGAGCGAAATGATGAGGACATCGGCCCGCAGTGCTTCGTGGACAAAGGTCTCCTGCTGTTTGCGGTCAAAGAGCTGGGTCTGGGTCCGCGCCTGGGCGACAATCGGTCCCCCTTCTTGCTGATAGAGCCGGATGCCTTCGGAGAGCGAGGGGATTTCAGCGGCTGTGGCTGAGTAATAGCAGAAATGAATGGGTTGCATGCGTTCTCCCGGATTAAAGAGCAGAGGATGGCTGTGTGGAGGGTGCTTCCAGAATTTCCACCAGCCGGGCGGTATTGACACAGGACAGGAAACCATGATTGCCGTTGACCATGAGCCCGGGCGGCGGCGTGTCGCGCAGGCAGAACACGGGCTGGTGGTGGTCAAGGGCACTCTGCAGCAGGGCGATGTTAGCCGTGGCTGCCCGATTGAGCGGAAAACCGCTGTCAATGACCAGATCACAATCGGCGAGCAATGCCCGTGCCCGGTCGGCTGCGGCCTGTTCCCCTTCCTCCCGGGGATTGACGCTGATACACTGGGCCCCCAGCGTCCGGGCGACAAAGCAGTCCAGGTCGCCATCGTGGAGCACGCCTGTGGTAATGGCAAAGTCCTTTTTGGCCAGCATGCGGTACACTAGGCTGCCGGTGCCCATGCCGCCGACGACAAAGGCGCGGCCGCGGCTGCCGGGGCTTCGCAGTTCAATGCTGCCCAGCTGACTGCTGAATTCGGCCTTGTCGAACTCGTAGAGCACGTTCACCGTTTTCCCGTTGAGTACGGTTTCCGGTGCACCCCAGGCGGACAGGACGCCGTCGCGGATGAGGGCCACGCGGTCGCTAACTTTGGCAGCGATTTCCACATCATGCAGAGAGGCGATCACGGTGATGCCCTTGGCGCGGCAGAGATCACGGAGGATGACCATCACCTCCACCCGATGTTTGAGGTCGAGATGGATGGTGGGTTCGTCCAGCAGCAGTATTCGGGGCTCCTGCGCCAGGGCCCGGGCCATCAGCACCTTCTGCCGTTCACCATCGCTGAGGTTGGCAAAGGGTCGGTCAACCAGATCCAGGGCATGCACCGCGCCCAGGGAGCCGGCCACCACCGCCTCGTCTCTGGAGGAAAGCCGGCCCAGGGAATCGGTGTGGGGGTAGCGGCCGATGGCAACGAATTCAAAAACCGTGAACAGCGGCGGCGAGATTTTTGTCGTGAGGACAACAGCCATGGTGCGGGCCAGTTCCAGGGCGGGAATGTGCGCAAGCGGTTTGCCCTGTATGAGGACCTGCCCCGCCTTTGGGGGCAGATGCCGGGACAGGGTGCGCAGCAGGGTGGTTTTGCCGGCGCCGTTGGGACCGAGCAGACTGATGAATTGACCCGGCAGACATGCAAATGAGAGATCGTGCAGTACGGTTCTGTTTTTGTAGCCCACGCAGAGATCATGGACCTCAAGGACCGGTTGCAGGAGAGGGGTGTTCATAGCTTGACCCTTTGCTTGAGCAGCAGGGAAATGACAATGGGGGCGCCGAAAAAGGCGGTGATCGCAGACAGGGGCAGTTCCACCGGTGCCATCAGCGACCGGGCGATCAGATCGCAGAGACTGGTCACCAGCCCGCCCATGAGACAGGCACCGGGGATGAGGATGCGGTTGTCCGAGGTGCCAAAACCAAGTCGCGCCATGTGTGGCACGGCCATGCCGATAAAGGCGACCGGGCCCGCCATGGAGGTCACCATGCCGGCCAGGGCGCAGGCGCACAGCAGAATGAGGAAACGGAAACGGCGGATGTCGACCCCCATGGAAGCGGCGTATTCCTCGCCGAGCAGAAAGGCGTTGAGTGGTTTGCTCTGCAGGTACAGAAGCACCAGGAGAATGCCGCCGCCCACCACCAAAATCCAGATTTCATCCCATTTGAAGCCGGAGAAACTGCCCAGCTGCCAGAGAACAAATCCCTTGATTTTGTCCTTTTCCGCAAAGGCGGTGAGAATGGCGCTCACCGCGCCGCAGAGATAGCCCATCATCAGGCCGACGATGAGGAGGGTCACCCCGCCCCGGACCCGATTGGCAATGGCGAGCACGATCAGCATCACCCCATAGGCACCGATAAAGGCGGCCAGGGTGGAGATGAAGGGGGTGAACAGGGTCCAGCCGATGGTGACGCTGGTGAGCATCACAAAGGAGACCATGAGCGTGGCACCCGAGGAAATGCCCAGAATAAAGGGACCCACAATGGGGTTCCTGAAATAGATCTGGAGCAGGAGTCCGGCCGCGGCCAGATAGGCGCCGCCGCATACCGTGGCAATGGCCCGGGGAATGCGGATTTTCCAGAGAATGAAGCCGATGGTCGAGTTGTCGGCGCTCTGCCCCAGGGCCTGCCAGATCTGGTGGAGGCTGAAATGGATCGAGCCAACGGCCACGTTCACCAGCATCAGCACCAGGGTCAACAGCCCCAGCAGCACGAAAACCAACGGCGCGCGGCGCGAAAAAAGGGGCCGGGATTCCCGGCTCACGACAGAAGTGTTCACAGTTGCTCCTTAACGGGATCTTTGTCGGGCAGCTCAACGAAATAGCGTAGCTGGTAGCCGGGGTAGGCCTCGGGGTGAAGAATGGCACTGATTTCGGTGAGAATTTCATCGAGCTTGTCCGCTGACTCGACAAAGTCGGGCCGTGGGGCATAGACCTTACCCTTTT
>DAIODL010000263.1:0-3175 GCA_036746815.1 Desulfobulbus sp. | reverse complement strand
CAGCGAAAACCAACGATTGCAGGATGCGCTGAAAAAAAAATATAGGTTTGACAATATCATCGGTGATTCCAAACCCATGCGTGAAATTCATGCCATGATTGAACGGATTGCCCAGACGAAAACAACGGCGTTGATTTTAGGGGAAAGCGGTGTTGGCAAGGAACTAGTGGCCAATGCAATCCATTATGCAAGTCCCCAGTCAAACGGACCTTTTGTCAAATTCAACTGTGCAGCACTTCCCGAAAGTTTGATTGAAAGTGAACTTTTTGGCCATGAAAAGGGAGCGTTTACCGGGGCGAACACGCAGCGTATCGGGCGCTTTGAAGAGGCGGACGGCGGGACCATTTTTCTTGACGAGATTGGCGAGCTTTCGCTGGTTATGCAGACCAAGCTCTTACGGGTACTGCAGGAACGGACCTTCGAGCGTGTGGGCGGAAACCGGCCCATTAAGGTCGATATTCGCATCATCACTGCCACGAATAAGGATTTGGGGGAAATGTCAGGTCAGGGAAGCTTTCGAGAAGATTTATACTATCGTCTGAACGTGTTTCCTATCATGATCCCGCCACTGCGCGAACGTGGTAGCGACATTATCACCCTGGCTGATCATTTTGTAGCCCGCTTTGCCAAGGAAAACGGGAAAGAAATCAAAAAAATCACGGTACCAGCACTCAACCTCCTCATGAGTTATCATTGGCCGGGCAATGTGCGGGAACTTGAGAATGTTATAGAGCGGGCCACCATTTTAGCTGATGACAAGGTCATCCACGCCTTTAATCTTCCGCCGTCTATACAATCAGCGGTTTCTTTCGGCACTCCTGTAAAAATTGGCCTGCATGCGAAACTCGATGCAGTGACCTATGAATTCATCATCGACGCGTTGCAGACACATCAAGGCAATATGAGTAACGCGGCAAGAGAACTCGGCATGACACGCCATGCACTCCGCCTGCGCATGGATAAACTGCATATAGATTATCGAAATTTCCGACCCAAAGCCAATAAGATTGGCTCATCCATCTAGTTTTTAATATTGATACTCCACAAAGGTAGGCTGGAAAAAATGGCCTCAAAAGGGAAACAGTCCAGCTGGTAATCAACGGAAGTTTGAGTATTGTCCAGACATTACTCAACAGGATTGCCAAGCAGCAAGGTGGAAGATACTACCCTCATCCTCTCCTGCATCTGGAAGAGTATTTTGGCGATGATGCCGCTATTTAATCAATCAAAAAAGGGGGGAATGCCATCAAGCATTCCCCCTTTTTTCCTTTCCAGGATACAGAACTTATGCGTGCGCCAAGATGTCCTCAATGTGACGAACCGTCTCGGGCGCGAGCCTCAGACCGGATGCCAGTTGCTCCAGGTACTGCTCTGTTCGGGCTGGGTATCCACTTTAATGGCTAGCAGGGATGCTGCATAAATCTGTGCCGCCAGCTCGGGACGGGGCTCTTGCCCGGCTTTCCTGAGCGCAGAAACCGCAAGCAAGGCCAGCACACCACCACCGACCGCTCCTTTCGCGACGCTGCCGCCACCGCCCATCAGCGCGCCGATTCCCCCAAGGGCAACCTGGTTTTGGCCCAGATTATTGACGATATCACCAACCATGCCGCCCAGATTACGCACCATTACTTGCACCTTGGCTCGCCTCCCAGCGAGCCAAGACAACCGTAGTCTCTAATAAAACATATTGACATGCCAAGCACAGTGTATCAACAGATGCCCATCTCACGGAACCTGTGTACAAATTTTATTATAAAGGCAGGTGGCTCCAGCACAAGTTATCCACTGGAGAAATGTGGAAAACCTTACCTGACAGCTGCAACTGCAGATTCCTGCTGCATTGTTGAACTGTCATTCATGCATATTGTTTCACCGTTCAATACCTTTTTTGGGAGATGCACCCATGGTGTCCATGTTCCGCGCGCTTACGCACCGCAATTTCAAGCTCTTTTTTGGTGGGCAGATTATTTCCCTCATGGGCACCTGGATGCAGCGCATCGCCCTGGGGTGGCTGGTCTACCGCCTCACGCATTCGCCTTTTCTGCTGGGCGCGGTGGGATTTTCCGGACAGATTCCCACCTTTCTGCTGGCACCTCTGGGTGGCGTGTTCGCGGATCGGTGGAACCGCCGCAGGGTACTGATCGTCACCCAGACACTGGCCATGATCCAGGCCCTGGTGCTGGCAATCCTTGTGCTCACCGGCACGGAAACGATCTGGGAGATCTTTGTGCTGAGCATCTGCCTGGGATTGATCAACGCCTGGGACACGCCGGTGCGACAGTCTTTCATGATTGAGATGGTGGAGCAGAAGGAGGATCTCTCCAACGCCATCGCCCTGAACTCCTCCATGGTCAACAGTGCCCGCCTGCTCGGCCCATCCCTGGCCGGCATCCTCATTGCGGCTGTAGGGGAAGGCATGTGCTTTCTCATAAACGGACTGAGCTATGTGGCGGTGATTGCCGCGCTGGCGGCCATGCGGACCGCTCCGAAAACCGCGCCGCGGCAGCACCCCTCCATCCTGAACAGCATTGCCGAAAGTGCCCGTTATGCTTTTTATTTCACCCCCATCCGCGCGATTCTTCTACTTTTGGCGCTTGTCAGCCTCATGGGAATGCCCTATATGGTGCTCATGCCCATTTTTGCCAGGGATATCCTGCACGGCGGACCGCACGGCATGGGATTTCTCATGGGTGCTTCCGGAGCCGGGGCCCTGGTGGGGGCGGTGTTTCTGGCATCGCGCAGAAGCGTGCTCGGGCTGGGCAGGATGATTCCCCTGGCAGCCTCACTTTTCGGGTGCGGGCTGATCGCTTTTTCCCTGTCACGGATGTTTTGGCTGTCCATGTTCACCATGCTGGCCACCGGTTTTGGCATGATCGTGGAAATGGCCTCCAGCAATACCCTGCTGCAAACCATTGTCGAAGATGACAAACGGGGCCGGATTATGAGCTTTTACACCATGGCGTTTATGGGCATGGCGCCTTTTGGCAGCCTCCTCGCCGGGGTACTGGCCAGCCGTATCGGCGCGCCCCACACCCTTCTGGTGGGCGGGCTTTCATGCCTGGCGGGGGCAGCCCTGTTCGCGGTAAAATTGCCTGCTCTGCGGGAAATGGTGCGGCCGATCTATATAAAAGCCGGTATTCTGCCGGAAATGACTAGGGGTATCGGCAACGCCTCG
>DAIODL010000262.1:0-3200 GCA_036746815.1 Desulfobulbus sp. | reverse complement strand
GACATCAAGGCCGCGCAGGCCCGGGTGCTGGCGGCCCGCGCCCTGGCTGATTACGCCCGTGCGCAACAGGGCCCCATGGTGGGAGCCACGGCCAGCGCGGGTGGTCAGACCGGGCAGATCGATAACAATCTCGGTACCGGCATCAACCAGATGGCGGCCTCGGTGCTCAGCAAGCAACTGTCGGATAAATTTTCCGTCAACGGCATCCATTACGCCTATGGCATCGCCGCTTCATGGGAACCGGATATCTTCGGCGGCAAGCAGAGCGATGCCGATGCCGCCCGTTTCCTCGCAGAGAGCGCCCAGGAACTGGCCTATGCCACCCAGGTCGTGGTGGCAGGCGAGGTTGCCGACCATTATGTGCAGGCCCGCAGCCTCGCCAGACAGCTTCAGCTGCTGGACGACACCATTAAGACGGTGGAGGAGATGCACCGCTATGTCACGGGCCGGTTTCAGGCCGGGCAGACCACCCGCTTTGCCGTGACGGATGTGGAAAGCAAACTGAGCGCCCTCAAAGCTCAGCGCGCGCCGCTGCAGGCCCTGCAGGCGCTGCATGTCCGCCAGATCGCCGTGCTTTTGGGCGTGCCGCCGCAAAACTTCACCCTGAAAAAAAGCAGTACCGATGTGCTCACCATGCTGCCGCCCGCGCCCAAAGGTGTTCTCCCCAGCGACCTGTTGCTGCGGCGGCCGGATATCCGGGCCAGGGCGGCAAAACTGTGGGCGTTTTCAGCAAACCTGGCCAGTGCCAAAACCGACCTGCTACCACGTTTTTATATCAACTTCCTGCTCCAGGACGGGCATATCGGGCTCAGCGATCTGCCGGATGTGCACGGCTGGCTCGGCCTGCTTGATGCGGGTATGCAACTGCCGATTTTCACCTCCGGCCGTATCCATGCCCACATCCGCGCCTCACAGGCGCTTGTGGACGAGGCCGCGCGGCAGTATGACCAGAGCATTCTGAAAGCCCTCGCGGAAGTGGACAGCGCCATGCAGCTGCGGTCCTCACTGAACGCACGCGCAGGTTTTCTGAATGAGGCCATCGCCAGTTCCAAAAAACGGACGGCAGCGGCAAAGGATCTGTTTACCCATGGCAACAAGGAATTAAAGGACGTGCTTGATGCCCGCCTGACCACCTTGCAGTATGAGTCCGACCGGGTGCAGACCCGGTTGAACGCGGCCCAGGCCACCATCAAGCTGTACCAGGCACTGGGTGGCGGCTGGCAGGCAGCGGTGCAAAAAGCACCACCGCGCACCTGAAAAAAAGTGCTTGCCTCGCAAAGAGTCAGCCGCACAACACACAAAAATTTCACATACAAACCGACAACCCCAACCACGCTTCTATGGAGGACCATGCCATGCAGGGACGTATGCTCGCACACCAACTTACCAAAGACCAGATCAACACACTGTTAGCGGAAGCCCAGGTCGGCCATCTGGCAACCCTGAACGACAACGGCTTTCCCTATGTGACTCCGGTGCATTTTGTTGCAATCGACGGAGCTGTTTATATCCACGGCCTGTGTAAGGGACAAAAAATTGAGAATATTCAAAGAGAGAACAAGGTATGCTTTGAGGTGGAGCGTCTGGAAAAATTTCTCCTTGATGCAATTCCCTGCGATGTCAATACCCAATACCAGAGCGTGATCATCCTCGGCGAAGCGAGCCTGGTCAGTGATGATGAGCAAAAGATAAACGTGTTAAATGCCATTGTTGCCAAATACGTCCCCTCACTCATCGGCAAACCCTTTCCGGCTAACATGCTGGCCGGCACCGCTGTAATCAAAATCACCATCAATGCATGCACCGGCAAATTCTACGACGAGACTTGTTGAACAGTCTGACTGCAGGCAGCAACAACACATACACGTCGTTCTCGTGGCCTGCGAGAACGACGATATTCCCAGGACTCAGAAGACGCCAGCAACCATGCGGCAATTTTCTGGAAGCCATTTCATTCCCTGCCCTGCTCACTTGCCGCCTGCAGACTTTCTCCTAACTGTAGCTAGGCACGGACGGGCGGGGACAGATAGCCGCTATTGGACACTACTGTTCCCGGGCGCCTTGGTCGGCAGTGTCACGGCCATGGCCTCCTCCTGGGGACTGGCGAGCTTGCCTGGGTCAGCGACAGCATCCGCTCAAGCCTGCTGCCCAGATCCATCACCACCCACTTTCCCATGATTATATCCGATAAAATTGGCGGCCTCCCGCAACTCACAGCTATTTTCGCGCTCATCACCGGTGTGCTCGGGGGACTGATCGGGGAAATTCTGCTCCACATTCTGCCACTGCGTTCCACTATGGCGCAGTGAGAGTTGCTCGGCATGGGGGCGGCGGGGAGGGATGACTTTCAACCCCATGGCGCATTCTTTTGAGGCATATGATACGCTGCTGAAGATCCGGGAATGGCCAAAATCCTCGTCATACTGCACGAACGCACCTTTACAGTAGTGCAGTTAAGGCCGTGAAAATGGCGACGAATAACTAAAGGAGTTTATGTTTATTTTTACCTATAAAAACAGTATGAAATAAACTCATCCCTTATTTTGCTGAGCCGGCAAGACTTTTCCGGGCCATAGCTCACTGGGGAGGCTTCACCCGACCAGAGACCGGCAGACGATGTGCAAAACGTCTTCCCCCCTTAATGAAGACAATGGCCTTATTCTCTTTATGGGGGCTACCTCAAGATACAAGGATTCCCGGCATGAGCAATCTGGACAATCATACGTCGCCGGCGCCAGCTCCTCCGTTCAGCCAATGGAGTTGGGTATTAACCCTGTTTGGCACCGCCGTAGGTGCCGGCATTCTCTATCTGCCTATCCAGGTGGGGCTCACAGGTCTCTGGTCGCTCGTTTTTCTCTCAATTTTCCTGTTTCCGCTGATTTATTATTCGCACAAGAACATTATCACCATGCTGCTTGACCAACCGGGTGAAGCGGATTACGCGAACATTCTGGCAAGCCGTTTTGGGCACTTCTTCGGAGAAGGCATCGTTATCGTCTATTTCCTTACCTTTTACGTGCTGCTGTTCTCCTATCTGGTGGGGCTCACCGACAACCTGGCCGATTTCCTCATGATCCTTGGGGTGACATCCACTCATTACGGAGGTGCCCCCTGGCTCAGCTTTCTCGTTGTCGTTTGTTTTGCCGTGCTTTACCTGATCGGAACCAAAGTCATTGTGCCCGTGATGAGCGCCGTCTCCC
>DAIODL010000261.1:0-3219 GCA_036746815.1 Desulfobulbus sp. | reverse complement strand
TTGCCGCACAAACGGGAAGAATGATCAACCCGGCAGGTTGTCCGGCTCCGTCATGTTCTGTTCCATAAGAAGCAGTTCGTCCGCGCCGGAAATGACGATAGCCGGGTCGGTCTGCAGATGTTTGGCTGCGATTTTCTCCTGGTAATCCATGTGACTGAGGATATGCTTGATGCAGTTGAGGCGCGCCTTTTTCTTGTCATCCGAACGGATGATGGTCCAGGGGGCATCCTCCTGTCCCGTGGCAGTGAGCATCTGGAATTTGCACACCGAATACTGATCCCACAGTTTTTGCGCCATCTCGTCAATGGGGGATATTTTGTAATGTTTGAGCGGGTCCTCACGGCGCGAGTTGAACCGCAGTTCCTGCTCCTTCTTGCTCACGGAAAAATAAAATTTAAACAGTTTCAATCCATTTTTAACCAGCATTTCCTCAAAAAGCGGCACATCCTTCAGAAAACGGCGGTGCTGTTCCTCCGTGCAGAAGCCCATGACGGGCTCCACCATGGCCCGATTGTACCAGCTGCGGTCGAAAATCACGAATTCGCCGGCTGCCGGTAAATGGGTCACGTAGCGCTGGAAATACCACTGGGTCACCTCGCGGTCATTGGGTTTGGGCAAAGCCACGATACGCACGTTGCGGGGATTGAGATGCTGGGTGAGGCGGAGGATGGTCCCACCTTTGCCGGCCGCGTCCCGCCCCTCGAAAATGGCCAGCACCCGCTCACCCTTGTCAATCAGCGACTGCTGCATTTTCAGGAGTTCAATCTGCAGCGTATGCAGCTCCAGCTCATATTCGAGCTGTTTGTTTTTCACATAAACGGCTGTGGTATCCTTCTCTTTGTTATTTGCCAGCGACCTGGTGGCTGTTCCTTCCAGGAGCTCAGTATTTTCATTTTTTTTACTTTTTTGGGACATGGCCACCTCCTCTTGAAAAAGGATCCGGACTTTAAGGGAAGCGTTGCGTACGTACGCCGGTTGCGTAATCAGGGAAACAGGCACCGATGCAGATCTGCTCTTTTTTTAGGTATACCCGCAGGGAGGGCACGTCAAGAGGGAGGAGCGGCGAATACTGCATCATGCCGGGGCGCCTGCAGCCCGCATGGGTATGGGAAACATTTTACAGAATGCATGGAGCCTGTTAATAATACATTGTTTCAATGCTGCATACTCCGGACAGTGGGGGAACAGGCACTCTCCTGTCAGTTCTACGGTATAGCGGCATGACGGGGCCTGCCGTTGGAAAACATGATTTAACAAAAAACTGTCACGATTCGTGCATAGATGACATGCAGGGGAGCAGGCATCCCCTTTCGGCCGGAATGCACCGTACCTGCCCGGCACGATGGCGGAGATCTCCTCCGAGCGATCTCTCATGGTCCATGCCACCAGCAAGGCGGTACCGTCTGCAGTAATGCCCAAGAAGAATGACGGAGAGAACAATGGATTTCACGGAACAATTGTTTCAATCCTGGGAAGGAATGATTACTTCAGAATATCTGCAAGGTCCTGATATTCAAGAGGAAATATATCAATCCTGGCTGCGCTGCAAGCAGCATGGTGTCAATCCCTTTGAGGAAGTGCGCCATCCGCATTTATGCGGAGATGCCCTGGAAGACGTCCTCAGCCAGCGCAAGCAGCTGCTCACCGTGGCCAATCCGTTTATGCAGCAGCTCTATGCCATTGTGAAGGGAACCGGCTTTGTGGTGGTCCTCACCAATGAAGAGGGATATATCCTTAAGACGATTGGCGATACTGATGCCACCGAACAGCCGACAACTTCCAATTTCTTTATCGGCGCCAGCTGGCAGGAATATGATGCCGGTACCAATGCCATCGGTACGGCCTTGATGATCAAATCACCTGTACAGGTCACCGGTCCCGAGCACTACTGCAAACAACATCACGACATCACCTGTTCCGCCGCCCCCATTATGGATCCACGGGGTAATCTGATCGGCATTCTGGATATTTCCGGGCCCTGTGCCAGCGCCCATGCGCACACCCTGGGCATGGTGGTGGCCGCTGCCGGCGCTATCATCGCACAGCTGCGTCTGGCCTGCAAAAACAATCAGTTGACCATGGCCAACACCAAGCTGCGCAACTTTTTCAACATGGTGTCCGATGCCGTCATCGTGCTGGACCAGTTCGGTAATGTTGCGGAAATCAACCCTGCCGTGGAAAAAGTCCTCTGCCGGACAGGCAGTGAACTGATCGGCCAGCCGCTCTGTCACCTTCTGGATCAGCCCAGCGAGCAGAAAAGTGTCAATGAGCTGCTTCGCAGCCGCTCTCGAAGGACAGAACAGGAGCTGACCTTTTCCACCCGAAAGGGGCCCTGCAGCTGCCTGGTGTATTCCGAACCCATTGTGGATGAACAGGATAACGTGGCCGGGAGTTTCGTCACCCTGCAGCCGGTCAAGGCGGTGCAGAGTCTGGTACACCGCTACGGAGGCTATATGGCCTCGCTCCAGTTCAGCGACATCATAGGCGACAGCCGGGAGCTGAAGGAGGCCATCGAACTGGCCCGCCTCTCCGCCGGCAGTTCCTCCAACGTTCTGCTGCAGGGCGAATCCGGGACCGGTAAGGAAATCTTTGCCCAGTCCATTCACAATCTCAGTCCCCGCCGCAAGGGGCCGTTCGTCGCCCTGAACTGTGGTGCCATCCCCCGGGAACTGGTCGGCAGTGAACTCTTCGGCTACGAGGAAGGCGCCTTCACCGGAGCGAAAAAAAGCGGCAAGCCCGGCAAATTTGAGCTGGCAGCTGGCGGCACCCTGTTTCTGGATGAAATCGGCGATATGCCCCTGGAGCATCAGGCTGTGCTGCTGCGCGTGATTCAGGAAAAACGGATGACCCGCATCGGCGGGCTCAAAGTCATTCCTGTGGACGTCAGGCTCATCTGCGCCACCCACAAAAATCTGCTGGAAAAGGTGCACTGCGGCACCTTCCGCCAGGATCTGTATTACCGGCTTAATGTCATGTCCATTTTCATCCCGCCGCTCAGGGAGCGTAAAGAGGACATTCCGCAGCTCTTCTACTATTTTCTGGACCGGCTCTGTCGCGACCGCAAAACACGCATCACGGTGGACAACGCCATCATGCCATACCTCTATTCCTATGGCTGGCCGGGCAATGTGCGTGAGCTGCAGAACGTGGTGGAACGCGCTGTCAATCTGGCGTTAAACGGGGTGATCAGCCCCAGCCAGCTGCCTGAAGAGATGAGCG
>DAIODL010000260.1:0-3221 GCA_036746815.1 Desulfobulbus sp. | reverse complement strand
AGCGGGAACGGATGAGGCTCAGGATTTCAAGGCTGTGGTGGATGTCCAGGTTGGAGGTGGCCTCATCCAGGAGCAGCACCGCGGGGCCCTGGGCCAGGGCGCGGGCCACGGCCACGCGCTGTTTTTCACCTCCGGAAAGCCGGTTGACCGGGCGGTCGGCCAGGTGGGTAATGCCGGTGAGATCTAAAGCCTCGTCAATGGCCGCCTCATCGTCTGCGCTCGGAGCAACAAAGCGAGACAGGCGCGGGTGCAGCCCCATCTCCACCACTTGGCGCACGGAATAGGCAAACTGGATCATGAAATCCTGCGGCACCAGGGCAAGTTTTCGGGCCAGCTGTTTTTTCGAATACGCTGCAACCGGCTGGTCCAGGAAATCAATGGTACCGGCCTGCGGTGCCAGCAACCCGGCCATGAGGTCAAGGAGCGTGGTCTTGCCGCAGCCGTTGGGCCCGAGAATGCCGTGGCAGCAGCAGCTCGCAAGCGTCAGGTCAACGCCGCGCAGTACCTCGGTGCCATTGTAGCTGAAGTGCACGTCAGCCATCTGCCACAGGGGGGCTGCAGAATTAGAACCCATGGTTGCCCTCCTTGCTCCGCCGTTTGAACAGGAAGCAGAAGAAGGGACCGCCCAGGAGCGCGGTAAGGATGCCGATGGGCACCTCGGTGGGCAGCACCGCCCGGGTGAGGGTGTCGGCCAGGAGCAGTAGCAGGCCGCCGGTAAGGAAAGAGAGCGGCACCAGGAGCCGGTTGTCCGGACCCACCAGGTGTCGGAGCATGTGCGGCACTATGAGGCCCACGAAACCGATGATGCCCGAAACCGAAACCGCCAGCGCCGTCATCAGGGTACTCACCGTGAGCAGGATAATGCGCAGCCGTACCGTGTTGATGCCCAGGGAAGTGGCGGTGCGGTCGCCGGTGGCCATGATGTTGAGATCACGGCTGTAATAGACGGCCACCAGGGTCCCGAACACCGAGGTGACGGTGAGCAGGAGAATGCCCGGCCAGGAGGCTGCGGCCAGGCTGCCCATGAGCCAGAAGATGATAAGTCCCACATGCTCGTCGGCCAGGAATTTGAGAAAGCCGATGGCCGCGGCGAGGATGGCCGAGACGATCACGCCCGCGAGAATCAGGCTTGTTGAGGAGAGGCTGCGGTCGCCCGCGGCCAGATAGAGCACAACAGCCAGCGTTGCCATGCCGCCCAGAAAGGCGAAGACCGGGATGGAAACACCGGCGGGCAGGATGAGCCCGAAGATCTGCAGCACAATGACCAGCGCCGCGCCAAAGGCCGCGCCCGAGGAGATGCCCAGGGTGTAGGAATCGGCCAGCGGGTTAAGGAGAATGGCCTGGAACACGGCTCCGCTCACGCCCAGCAGGCCGCCCACCAGCACGGCGGCGAGGATGCGTGGCATGCGTACATCCATAACCACGGTGACTGCGGCGGCATGCAGTCCCGCAGGCGTGGCATGTCCGCTCAGTCTGGCCCAGAGAATGGCGAAAACATCGCTCACCGGCACGTGCAGGTAGCCCAGGGTGGCGGAAAAGGCCATGCCCAGCACCAGCACAGCCAGGAGCGGCAGGCCGATCGTCGTCAGGCGTGGCACTCGCATCAGCGCAGCTCCATGCCTGCCTCGGCCGCGGCGTCGGCGATATGCTGCACAAAAAGAGGGGCGATCTGGGGGCCCAGGCCGCGAACTATGGCCTGCACAGCGAAACCATTTTTTTCAAGCATGGAGGACCAGGAATCCTCCTGCGGCCCGACCAGATCCGTGATGGCATGGTTGCCCGCCACCACGAGAAAAGGTTTGAGGAGTACCCGCTGCACTTGGTGGCGTCTCAATTGTTCCAGCACCTCGCTGAAGTCTGGAAACCCTTCCACCGTGCCAATGAGCGTCACCACATCCGGGGCGAGCGTGCGCATGGCCGCGGCAAACTCCAGGTAGATGCCGCCTGACGGGAAAAAATGGTTTCCATGGCCCATGTAGACGAGGGCCGCGTTCTCTGCACGCGCCATCTCCAGGTCCGAGTGCAGAGCCACGGCGGCAAGGCGGATATCCTCGGAGTAGGCGTGTTTGGGATTGTAGGTGCCCAGCAGGGGACGGCCCAGGGCCAGGGCCTGAAAGGGCTGCCAGCGCGGCTTCATGGTGCGGATGGAGCCAAGCGCCCGCACATAGGCGTTCAAGTCGTGGAATTCTTCGGCTGGAGCAATATGTGCCGATTGCACTACCAGCCGGTCGTAGCCCTGGTCCTGCAGATTGGCGATGGTGGCGAGAATGCCCTGCACGCTGAACACGGATTCGGGGATATTGGGGTGCTGCGCCAGGTAGGCCGGGTCGCTGCCCCGGTGATGCCAGATGCGGCGCACCTGGTTGGAGGTGAAGGCAATGCGCACCGGCGTCTCCGGATACACCGCTTCCACGGCGGTCTGGATGGCCTGCAGCTCAGGCAGTGCGGAGATGACCGTGGTGCCAAACAGTGCCAGGACAATCGCTTCCATGTGTTGCATGCGCGCACCTCCGGAGAAAGAATCAGGAACATGGCCGGCCATTGCCGGTTATCCATGG
Source organism: Desulfobulbus sp. (assembly GCA_036746815.1). Classification (GTDB taxonomy): domain Bacteria; phylum Desulfobacterota; class Desulfobulbia; order Desulfobulbales; family Desulfobulbaceae; genus Desulfobulbus. The sequence continues at coordinate 663 of DAIODL010000260.1, read as the reverse complement.
TCCGCAAACAAAAAATCCCGGACCATGCCAACCATGGATCCAGGATGTCCCTTGTTTACCACTGGAGTCGCGGGCCCGGTCACGTTGCCATGAAGGCCGGGGAGTTGTTCAGGCAGGTCTTCTGACTTCCGGTTCATCCTGGTTTCGCGCCTTCCCGTGTGCACAGTGGCCTGATGCGAAATTTGTCCCCGGTTACAGCGGTGGGCCCGTTCCGGCATGCAACCGGATTCCCTTTTCATCCATTTAAAACGGACACCTGAACAAAAGTGGATTTATGGTACCGAGTTGGCCGGTTGAAGTCAAGACGGCGTATTGCCTTGCAGGAAAAACGGGGAGAAGCTGTGGTTTGGTTGCTGACCGCAGACCTTGCCGCCTTACTGCCATGCTCACTGCAATTGAACTGACCTACTGGTTTTAAGGCGTTTCTTGATATTGATGACGTAAAAGCGTACGTTACCTGCTGGAGGTTAGACTATGGACATCGTGAATGGAGCAGAAGCCCGCTTAAAACTGTACCGGCTGATCGATCAGACCAGTGAGTCGCATGAACCCATTGTGATTACCGGAAAAAGAAAAAATGCGGTTCTTATTGCAGAGGAAGACTGGAACGCCATTACCGAGACCTTGTACTTGATTTCCATTCCGGGGATGCGGGAGTCCATC
>DAIODL010000259.1:0-3222 GCA_036746815.1 Desulfobulbus sp. | reverse complement strand
GCTTGATGTACGGGAAGCCGGCGCCCACCATGGTGGAGTGCTTCTTGATGTCCTCGTAATCCTCGGACAGTGCCAAGCCGACGCCCTGGGCCAGGGCGCCGTAGATCTGCCCATCGACCAGCAGTTTATTGTTGATTTTGCCGATATCGGCGACATAGGTGAGTTTTTCCACCTGGGTCTTGCCGGTGGCGAGTTCCACCGCTACTTCTGCCATGCACAGGCCGTACATGTAGCAGGCAAACGGTTTACCCTGGCCGTTTTCATCGCAGTCGTTACACGGTGCCGTCCACTTGCCGTGGTAGAGCAGTTCCTTTTTCTCATCCACCATTTCCTGGTAAGTGCGGAAGGAGCCATCCGGCTTGCGCATGCCGTCCATGAGCATTTCGCAGGCAACGCGGATACCATTGCCCACCAGTACCTGGGAACGGGAACCACCGGCAGGACCGCCGTTGGGGCACACGCTGGTGTCGTTGAGTACCAGGTGGATCTGGTCCGGGGTCAGGTTCAGGGGGCGCAGGGTCTCATGCGCGGTGCCCAGGGTACCCATGTCTGCGCCCTGCCCATGATCATGCCAGGTGGCGAAAATAGTGACCGTGCCGTCTTCGTTGAGCTGCGCATTGGCCTCGGCGGTATCGGGGCCGTCCAGGCCGGAGGCATAAATACCCAGGGCAATGCCCACGCCGCGTTTCACCTTGTCGGTGCAGCCGGCGGCCACCCGTTTTTTGGCTTCCTCGTATTTGGGACGCATCAGGTCAAACATCTCCGGCAGGGAATAGACATCCGGCTTCACACCCGTGGGGGTGGTGGCACCGTCCCGGTAGATGTTCTTGTAGCGCAGGTCAAAGGGATCCATGCCAAGTTTTTCCGCCAGCTCATCCATGCACACTTCGGAGGGGAACTCAGCCTCAGGTCCGCCGTATCCACGGAAGGCAGCACCCCAGGCGTGGTTCGTGCACACGGTGCGGCCCTCGCCACGGATGTTGGCAATGTCATACCCGGCGCCGATGAATTGGGCGCCACGCAGGGTGAGCAGGTCACCGAATTCCGAGTAGGGACCATGATCCACGGTCCAGTCGGTTTCCATGCCGAGCAGCTTGCCGTCCTTGCTGGCGGCCATGCGCACGGTGGTGAACTGGGGTGAACGTTTGCCGGTATATGTCTGCAGCTGGTACCAGTCATAAGCCAGGAACACGGGCCGGCCGGTGGCCAGACAGGCCACACCCAGCAGGGCTTCCATGGTGGGGCTGAATTTATAGCCAAAGGTACCGCCGGTGGGGTTCTGCACCATAATGACGTTTTCCGGTTCAATACCGATGCCCGGAGCAATCATGTACAGATGCAGATGCAGGCCGATGGACTTGGAATGGATGCACAGCTTGCCCTCGTCGTTGATGTAGGCAAAACCGACATCCGGTTCAATGGGCATATGCGGTTGGCGGGTGGTGAAATAGCTGCCTTCCATGACCACGTCGGCCTTCTCGAAGATGGGGGCAGTGTCCGCACCCTTGGCCACTTTCTGGATGTAATAAATGTTGGGTGTGCCGGGATGAATCTCAATGGCATCCTCAGCCATGGCGGCCGGGGCGCTCATGTATTCGGGCAGCTGCTCCAGTTCCACCTTGACCAGCTTGGCGGCTTCATGGGCGATTTTCTCGGTTTCCGCGCAGACGATGGCAATGGCATCACCATACTGGAACACCTTTTCGTCACAGAGAATGGGCCGGTCCCAGCCATCACCCTTGTTGGAGGGAAAGGTGATGAGGCCGGTGATACGGTTCTTGCCCTTCACATCCTTGTGGGTAACAACCTTGACCACGCCGTTCATGGCTTCGGCCTCGGAAACATCAATGGAAAGAATCTTGGCATGGGAAACCTTGGCCTGTACCAGGGCGCAGTGCAGCGTGGTTTCAGGCATCTTGACGCCCAGGTCATTGCCATAATCAAGCGTACCGGTGACCTTGGCAACGGCGTTGGGCCGCGGGTAGCGGGTACCCCAGATACGGCCGTCTGCGGGAATCTTGAACGCCAGCTCATCCATGCTCATTTCCCCACGCATGACCTTGGCGGCATCCATGGTGGCATCGACCAGCTGTTTGTATCCGGTGCAGCGGCAGGCGTTCCGGTGTTTCTGGAACCAGTCGCGCACGTCGTCACGTGTCGGGTTGATGTTGGAGTCCAGGAGACCCTTGGTGGACACGATAAAACCCGGCGTACAGAAACCGCACTGCGCTCCACCGTGGGCGACCCACGACATCTGAATGGGATGCAGGCTGTTGGGGGTGCCGATGCCTTCAATGGTGGTGATTTCGGCACCGTCCTTGATTCGGCGCATCTTCATGGCGCAGGACCGCACCACCTTGCCATCAAGCAGCACGCTGCATGAGCCGCACTGTCCCGCATTACAGCCTACTTTGGTGCCGGTAAGGTGCAAATCCTTACGCAGTACGTCGGCCAGGCTGGTTTCCGCGTCGGCAATGACCATATGCAGGATGCCATTGACGATCAAATTCCGTTTAATCATTACGCTCCTCCGCTTGTTCTGACTCAAGATAACTTGCTGGAACCCGATGACAGGTTTTCTCCTGTCGTATCTTTATGTTCTATCTCGCGGCAACTGAGCCGGAACGCAGCGAGCATCAGAGGGTCAGAGTGAAGCTCCGACCGGATTCTGCGCCCGGCTCAGTTACTTGGTCACGCGAAATGATGGTGCAAGGCCATGCTGCCGGTCCATCGTTTCGGCAGGACAGGATGCACCATGGACAGGTACAAAATAGCAAGGAGCGGACCAAAATGAGGGAAGTAAGGGAAAAAGAGGTTATTTGTTCAGAATGACAACATTTTTTGTGTCTGGTGGTATGGGTGCGGGAAGGATCGGGTCGGGAGAGCGGGTGTGAAGAAAGTGTAACCCTGGTGTTACCTTATGAGGTGACACCAGGGTTACAGTGAAACACAATGAGGGGATGAATTCTGTCCTGACGATTGTCACCGGGCCGTGTGCACCGCCGAGACAAGGCAGATCAGAGGCTGATATGATGCCGCTGCAGCCGGTTGTAGACGGTTTTGCGGGAAATTTTCAGCTCCCTTGCCACCTGGCTGACATTGCCGCTGAAGCGATCGAGGCAGAGGATGAGCTCCTCTTTCTCCCGTTGCTGCTTCTGCTGGCGGTGGTGATTCAGGTTGTCCTGCAATGCGATATCATTCCCGCTGCCCGGTACGGTAATA
>DAIODL010000258.1:0-3226 GCA_036746815.1 Desulfobulbus sp. | reverse complement strand
ACCGTGGCGATCATCGGTTGTGATTCACGTATCAGCAGATGCTGGTGGTCAGATACAACAACCTGTTCGGGAAAGGCACGCTCAATCAGATGTTCAGGCACCAGGCGGAGAAGACCATGCCAGGTGATACCGCCAGCACAGACCTTGGGCCCGATAACCGGCTTTCGCTCCACTACCAGCACCCGCATACCGTGCTGTGCCAGTAATGTTGCACAGGCCAGTCCTCCGGGACCGCCACCCACCACCAGCACATCTGTTTTCTCCATGCAGCTCTCCACCGTCCCGCCTGCTCGCTCGTGCCGGGCGAGTAACAAACGCCAATCAGCTCCAGTGTTCTCCTTCTTACGTAAAGGATTCGCTGAAAATCCGTGTTTCCGGGAAATATTCGTCCAACAGACGGGTCATATCATGAATCATGGGGCGAGAACCGCAAAGATAAAAATCATAGGCACCTGGTTGCAGATTTTCTTTAATATAATCCGTCACTCGACCTGGAAACATATTGGCAAGACTACTCTCTTTTGCATTTCCTCCTGAAATACAGGGAATATACGTATCAGCCGCCCGCGACAATTCCTCACGGTAAAAAAGTCCTTGTTCCGTACGTGCTCCCTGCACCAGGGTAAAATTGCGCACACCTGCCGCAGCCATGGAGACAAAAGGCGCAATGCCCACGCCGGTGGCAACGAAATACACCGGTCGCTCCACGGGACAATACTGCAGATAGCCGTTAGCCTTACTCATACCGATCTGTGCACCGGCCTCAAGTTCGGAGAGCACCCGGCTTAAGCGCCCGTCCTCAACGCGCTTTATGAGAAAACGCAGAGTATCACTTGCCGGGGCAGACAATAAAGAATATTCTCGCGCCTCTTCCTGAGCGAGCAGTGTCACGTGTTGTCCGGCCACGAAAAAAAAACCTGCCGGCCGGTTGCAGGTCAGCACAAAGGTGGTTTCATCAAGCCAATGACGCTTCTGCAGGGTGACTACGTATTCTTCAACACTCATACATTTACTTCTTCCAGATTTTATCCGGTGTGCCCAGAGCATGATTCAGATAACGGGCCAGGACAAACAGGTAATCCGACAGCCGGTTTAAATAGACCTGAAAACCCGCAAGCTCCGAGGCGGTTGCATCATCTGCGGACTCAATAAGTTCCGTAACTTTGCGCTCGCAGCGACGGCACACGGTGCGGCCAATATGTGCCCAGGCTGCCACAGGCTGGCCGCCGGGCAAAATAAATTCTTTGAGTGGGGTCAACACCTCGGAAAGAGTGTCAATGCGGTGTTCAAGATTTTTAGAGGCATCATCGGGCAGCGGAATCAGATATTTCGTTGCCTGCGAATTGGGTGTGGTCGCAAGCCATGCCCCGGCAAGAAAAAGGTTAGACTGAATCAATTCCAAATCTTGACCAATTTCCAGCTCCTTTTCCGGGAGATAGGCAATTAACGCACCAAGCACCGAATTCAACTCATCAATATCACCATATGCCTCAATCCGGATATGATATTTTGGTACGCGCTCCCCGGAAAAAAGACTGGTTTTTCCTTTGTCTCCACCGCCAGTATAAACTTTCATACGAGGACTCCTTGGTTGAAAGGCTATCTTACACGATTATCGTTCTTTTTTGATTCATTAGCAGATATTACACAACATACCCGAGAACAAAATAAATGCAGGTTTACTCCTTGCAGCCACGGAGCAGAAAAAGCAGAGGAGCGGTGGTCATCCCTGCATGTCGCCTGTCCTGCAGGTACTGCATCGTGTGAGGTCGACGCAGGCAAAGATGTACACAAAAAATAGGATTCCTACAACAGCGACCTGTGCAACTTTTCCCCCAGCGTCTTTCTGTTTTTCTTAACATCAAAATCATATATGATTACAGTAAATAAAACTTATAATGCATACATACCCCCCCCCACACCTCATAAAAAAAATGGCATCCACACAATGTCGGATAACTATTGATTATAGCGAGCAATGCCTGTGAACCATTATTCATTTACCTGGCTTTCTCTTTTTTTACTGTTGACAAACAGAGCAATCTCAAATACGAAATTGTTACCTTTAATCATTTAGTTTTAGCTGGTTATCCACTTTTCCCTTATTGTAACAGTAACGATTTCTCGGGAAATCGGTTTCATAGTGTTTGTCCGCTGTGGTCTCGAGCTAGCGGTTTGTAGAGAGTGAGGTAGAACCAAAGAGGGTTGGAAATCTTTCAGGTATAATCACGAAAGAAACTCGTTTTTCTTTGCGGCCGTGTGTTCGTCGGATATTGTTTCCGAACAGGTGCTTGTCATCAGTCTATATCCAATACTACTTGAGGATAGAATCTTTTGAGGGAAATTGGCTCAGATATGACACAAGATATCTTCAAGACTGGCGGTTTGTTGTATGTGCTAAGTACTCAAAAAAACCGGTAACACAGCATTTTTAATGCTGTGTACCGGTTTTTTTGTGTTTAGGGGGCGCCCGGTTGCTTGACAATGTTGCCGGGTAACTAAAACGCTTGATAGATAGGAAGAGGTAACACATTGAAAAACAACGAAAAAATGTTCTGGACCGGATTATCCCCTGACGAAGCTAGACAAGCGCTTGTCAATAAAGACAAGTCAATGCGTGACAAACGCATGAGCCTGAAAGAAGCGGTCAGCTCTTTCGTTAAACCTGGTGACAACATCGGTATCGGTGGCTTTGTGGATGTCCGCCAACCTGTGGCATCCTGTATGGAAATGGTTCGGCAGGGGTTCAAGGATATCACCCTTTCCTTCCAGTCCGCAGGTATGGCTCCGGAAGTTCTGGGTGCCGCCATGATCCTGAATCCTGACAAATGCTCTATCAAGCGCATTGAGCTCGCCTACTGGGCCCATGAAGGACTGGGACTGTCCACGGCGTGGCGTTATCTTGCTGAGCGCGGTCTTCTGGAGTTTGAGGACTGGAGCAACTATAATATGTCGGCCCGTTTTAAAGCCGGTGCCATGGGCCTGCCTTTTATTCCCTGCCGTGGCCCGTTGGGCGGCGATATCAAAAACACCAGCCGTACCATAGTCATGGATTGTCCCTTTACTGGCCGTCCTGTTGCGCTGCTGCCGGCAAGCAATCCCAACGTGGCATTGATTCACGTGCAGGCCGCTGATAAATACGGCAACTGTATCATCCGCGGTACAGATGCGACCTGCCCTGAAATTGCCATGGCCTCTGCGCACACCATCATTACCTGTGAGCAGC
>DAIODL010000257.1:0-3249 GCA_036746815.1 Desulfobulbus sp. | reverse complement strand
CCGGGGAGCAGTCACCCCTGTTTACGCACCCTCTCTATTGCATCATATACCCTATTTGTTCAATAGGCGAAACAGTTTCATAGGAGGCAACTGTTAGAAACGCATTCAATAATATTTTATAGAAACGTATTAAAAGAGACTCAGACGGACATTCCAGCCGCAGGCGATAATGGTACCCAGCACCGGGGCCTTGATTTCGCGGGGCTCAAGGGCGTAGGATTCCGGTGCAGCAGAAACGTAGCTGTCAATAAGCGGCAGCCTCCGCAGATGCACCCGCAGTACAGGCAGGGGGATACGGCGGCGCCCGGTTTCGACCTTATCCGGACACAGCTCCAGATCAACGCTGCGGATGCGATCCACCATGAATACCGTGCGGGTATTGACGTCAAGGCGGCAGCGCAGTTCGTAGAGGCAGGGTTTATGGGACTGGCGCATCCGTTCGCACCAGGTGGCATCGGTCAACCGCCAGGAAAAAAACATTTTTTTTCGTTTGCCAACCACCTGCACCGGACAGGATATTTTGTTGATGGAAAGAAGTTTTTCCCGCAGCTGTTCCAGGGATACCGGATCGCCGGTACCCGGAAAAAACCAGAGTTTGCGCAGAAGGGCATTGCCCAGCAGCAGCAGAAACAAAAGCGTGAACGCGGCCCAGACACAGGCGAACTGCATAAAGTACACAGGTTCCATGTGTGCGCGCAGAAACGACAGCAGCAGCAGCGTCACCAGAACCAGCACTGCCAGCAGCAGCGCCCCCAGAATTCCCAGAGAATAGCGTTTCAACATGCCCTTCCCTCTCACTTACACACTGATGCACAGATCAGGCATCAAACGCAGGCAACCGGCGCTGGAATCCATAACCACTTCCATGCCCAGCGGCAGCGGCCAGTTGCGCTGCAGATGCCCCATGGGAAATCCGCCCCAGATGGGAAATCCGGGACCGGCCAGCTCCAGCACGCGCAGCCACAGAGCCTCCTGCAGCCGCAGATTTACCAGGCTGTCCCCGCCCTGGTCAAATTCGCCGAGCACCAACCCGGCAAGTCCCTGCAGTTTACCACTTAACGCCAGCTGCGTCAGCATCCGGTCCAGCCGGTAGAGCGGTTCATTGGTATCTTCCAGCATCACCACCTTGCCCTGCCAGGATACATCCCAGGGCGTAGCCAGAAGATGCGTCAGAGTAGCCAGATTCCCGCCGACCATCCGTCCCTGCCCGGTGCCGCCCCGCAGAATTTCCAGGCCAGATGGCCGCATTTCTTTGGCAAAAGTTCCGGTCAACAACTGAAAAAGCCGCTCCGTGCTTTCCGTGTCCCGCAGAAGTGTACCGACCATGGGGCCATGCACGGACACCAGGTGCGCACGTTCACACATCCCCTGCAGCAGCACCGTGAGATCACTGAACCCCATCAGCCATTTGGGATGGCGGGCAAAAAGCTGCCAGTCGAGCAAATCCAAAAGACGCATGCAGCCAAAACCGCCCCGTACCGCCATAATGGCCTTGACGGATTCATCCTGCCACAATTCATGCAGCCAGGCGGCGCGCTGAGCGTCATCCGCGGCAAGGTAGCCGTCAACCGGCGCAAAGGAGCCGCAGACTTTGACAGTAAATCCCAAATCCTCAATGCGCCGCAGCCCTGCTTCCACCCGGCTCTGATCCCGTACCGGCCCGGCTGGACAGGTAATGCCGATGGTATCGCCGCGCCGCAGCCAGGGCGGCAGAATAATGTTATCCATCTTGTTCCGTGCTGTTGAGACGATAGATAAGCTGCAATCCGTCCAGTGTCAGTTGGGGCGCCACCAGATCAATGGTGTTGGTGTAGGGCTTGATCAACTCGGCCATGCCACCGGTGGCAATGGTTTTGGCACGTTTCTGACCCGGCACCAGCTGGCGGCTCAGCACCTCGACCATGCGGTCCACCAGGCCGCCAAAACCATAAAGCGCACCGGAATGAATGGCTTTGACCGTGGTGGTGCCGATGGGTTGCTCCGGGGTGACATCAATATCCAGCCGCGGCAGCTTGGCGGTGCGGTTGGCCAGGGCATCCAGGGAAATGCCGATGCCCGGATGAATGGTGCCGCCCACGTAGGCGGGCCTGGCATTCACGCAGTCAAAGGTGATGGCTGTGCCAAAATCAATGACAATGAGTGGCTCGTGCAGCAGTTCCCAGGCCGCAACCGCGTTGACGATGCGGTCCGCACCCACCTCGTCCGGATTCTCCGTGGCCACGTCCATGCCCAGGCGCAGCTTATGGGTGACACTGATCGGTGGTTGCCGCAATTTGGCAAGATAGGTGCGCGCCAGATGCGTCCAGCTGGTCTCCATGGTGGGCACCACTGAGGAGAGAATAAAGCCAGTGATGGTATCGGGATCAATCCCCACCATCTGAAAAAGGCCATGATAGCGAATGGCCAGTTCATCGGCGGTACGGTCCTGACGCGACTGCAGCCGCCAGCTGCCCACAAGACGGCCTTTATCAAAAAGGCCGCTCACGGTATGGGAATTGCCAACATCCACGGCAAAAAGCATATGTTCACCTTAGCATAAAACAAAAAGTACGGAGGCAGGAGTTATCACGCCCGTCAAAAATTCTATGGAGAACCTACAAGCCCGCGGGCCCATTCTCTACGGCGTACCCTGCCCTCACTCGAACCGTTTTCAAACGCTATCCTATTTGACAAAGCTGCGCTAAGATAGTCTACTTTGCCAAAATATTCCAGCCCGAGCTGGCACACTCGGTGCCGGCTCCAAGACCGAAATTATGGAGCCCATCATGTCCCCCTTTATTCAGGTTGTCACCACCATGCCCGACCAGGCCGGTGCCAAACAACTGGCTTCGCAACTGCTGAAAAAACGTTTGGCCGCCTGTGTGCAAATCAGTCCCTGTACCTCCTGGTACCATTGGCAGGAAAGTATTGAGCAGAGTCCCGAGGTGATCTGTTCCATCAAATCGAGAAGCGATCTCTTTGATGAAGTCAGGGAGATGATTCTCTCTCTGCACCCTTATGAGATTCCGGAAGTGCTTGTCTTCCAGGTAGAGGACGGCAGCGCCTCCTATCTTGAATGGATGAACCGGGAACTGCAGCCACTTAAGGAACAGCCCTGATGGATGACTCTGTCCCCAAAACACCGTCCAAACGGGGCTACCGCAGGAGAAAGGAATTCCGCTGCCACTGCTGCAAGGAAGTGAAGCCTTTCTGATGGAGCCGCGTCTGCGGGTTTCAGATATGACCGGAGAATTTCGAGGAAAACAAGAG
>DAIODL010000256.1:0-3254 GCA_036746815.1 Desulfobulbus sp. | reverse complement strand
TACATTGAGCACGCCAGCCGGCACTCCGGCACGCTGTGCCAGTTCCCCCAGAGCAAGGGCGGTGAGTGGCGTGTGGCTGGCCGGTTTGACCAGACTGGTACAGCCCACCCCCAGGGCTGGAGCCACTTTGCGGGTGATCATGGCTGCCGGGAAATTCCATGGCGTGATGGCCGCGCACACACCGACAGGTTCCTTCTGTACAATAAGCCGCTGATTCGCGTTAGGCGCGGGAATGGTTTCGCCGTATACGCGCTTGGCCTCTTCCGCATACCACTCCACATAGGAAGCGGCATAGGCGATTTCACCCTTAGCCTCGGCCAGGGGTTTCCCCTGCTCGGTGGTGAGGATGGCGGCCAGATCATCCTGACACTGCATGATCAGATCATACCAGCGGCGCAGAATAGAGGAACGGAATTTGGCGGTGCAGGCGCGCCAGGCGGGCTGTGCCGCTGCAGCCGCCTTGATGGCCACCTGTATTTCAGCTGCAGAAAGCGATGGTACGGTGCCGATAACCGAGCCATCGGCAGGATTGGTGACGGTGATAGTGGCACCATCAGAAGCGTCCACCCACTCCCCGTTAATGAGAGCTTGAGAACGCAGTAAACTTGTTTCACAGAGATGTTTCATAACCTGATTTCCTTATCAATAAATCACTGTCCTGCTCTATACCACAAAGATTTATTCTGAAAAGGTGCAATCTGTATCTTACCCTGTTTGTGCACAAAATGAGTGCCTGCGCTTTTACTTTTTGGCCGGTGTCTGCTGCCCGCGTTCGCCATAAAAACGGGCGATGGCGCCAGGAATAGGTTTCTTGGGGATGAGTTGCCCGCGGGTGTTGGCGGCATAAATGCCAAACCATTCCTCCGGGTCATTGGCATCCTGATGCAGGGAAGCGGCCGGTCCTTTGGCGCTCTTCCACCATTCATCCTGCAGCTCAAAAATGCTGATGCCGCAGAACTTCTGCGCGCCTTTGGCGGTGCGAATATCCCGCCATACCGAGGCCAGTGTCCCCGCCACTTCGGCGGGCTTATGACCGCCAAATCCTGGAATATCCGGGCGCGGGGCAATGGGCGAGGTGGCGAGCCCCACCTGGGTTACAAAAATGGGTTTATTGTATTTCGCCGCCAGTTCTTCAAGATAGCCCTGGTAAGGGGTTCCTGTCACCGAGCCCGGGGGTGACGACACCACACCATGGGCATAGGTATACACATTCAGGCAGATCAGATCCCCTATGTCCGGGTCCAGCACATGCTCAGGCCCCACATCAAGATCCGGCCGGTCCGCCAGCGGGCCAACGTGTGTCCAGCTGGTGTGGCAGTAGAGATGCCGTCTGCCGTAACGGGTGAGTTCATAGTCCATGGCTTTGTCCACCAGCATGGCCATGGCCACCTCAGTGGGCGTACGGCCGGTAACGCTCAGATGCCTGCCATGGTAATCGTGCACATCCGGATGGCGCTTGTCCGTGGACACGATGCACTTTGCCTGCAGCTCATCGCCAATGGAAAAGAGCACCAGCCGGTCGGGACGGCCCACCTTGTAGGTGTGATCAATGACTTCCTTGATATCACCAAGCGTTTTCTCCTGAAAGGCCGGAGCCAGAAAATCATCTTCATAACTCCACACCCATACATCCTGGCTGTAGAGAAAATCGGTTGTATCCAGGGCCTTAAAAAATTTGGGCGGCATCAGACGCGGAAACACGTGGATATAATTGGCGTGCATGGCCTTGATGAGCGCCAGATGGTGGGGATAGCGGCCGTCATCAGCTGGTTGCTGGCCCGTGACCGGTGATTCGCCGGGCAGAAAGGGTGAGTAGCCGATGCCGCGAAAAAAGAGCGGTTTGCCTGGATGCCGCAGATCAATAAGCGAGGTGCCGCGTACCACAAACCGCGTTGGCTCCGGGGTCACGGGATTCAGCGTCATGGTTTTTTGGGCCAATGCGGAACCAGCCGCCGCCAGTCCTCCCAAAACAAGACAGAACAGCGTAACGACTCTTGCAATACAGTGTATCATGGGCATAGTTGAGAAGTAGATATCATACTACGGTATGGTATACACCTGCCACAACAGGTGCGGTTACATAAAACCGTGTGCACAAAAAAATTGTGCCAGGATGCAACTGATAGCGGATAAATTTGGCCAGTATACAGGCAGACAGAGACCACGAACAGTAAAATTACGGCCGGAGCAAGCACCTTCCAGAAGCCCTTTCTTTCTTCCCGGCTAAAACACTGAACGGAGACATGCTATGCGTTTTGTCATTATTGGTGGTGATGCAGCGGGCATGAGCGCGGCCAGCCGTGCCAAACGAAATGATCCCAGCCTTGAAGTGATTGTGCTGGAGCAGGGCCAGGATGTTTCCTACAGCGCCTGCAACATTCCCTATAATATTGCTGATCCGGACCGTGAGGTGGATGATCTGGTTGTGCGCAGCGTCCAGGACTTCCGGGAAAAACAGCAAATCGACCTGCGTACCGGTCATAAGGTTGAAGAGATTGAGCGCACGACGCGGACAGTGCACGGCATTATCGATGGTCGCACGCCTTTTGAACTTTCCTACGACAAACTGCTTATTGCCACCGGTGCCGGTCCCATTCGGCCACGCCTTGAGGGAATGGATCTGCCGGGGGTTTTTGTGGTGAAAAATCTGGAGAACAGCCGGGCTATCAAAGCTTTTCTGGCCGAGCGAAAGCCGCAGCGCGCCATCATTATCGGCATGGGCTATATTGCACTGGAAATAGCTGAGGCATTGACCAGCAGGCAGATGCAGATTGCCATGATCAAACCACGGGCCGGACTGCTGCCCTGGCTGCATCCGGTGCTGTCGCAGCAGGTACGTGAGCATCTTGTTTCCCAGCATGTTGCCCTGCATGATGGTCACGAAATTATTCGTATTGCCGCTCAGGACGGTGAATTACAGGTAGTGGCACCGGATTTCACCCTCACTGGTGATATGGTGATTGTGGCCATCGGTGTCTATCCGCACGCGGAACTCGCGGAAAAAGCCGGGCTCGCGCTGGGCGCCGGACATGCCATTGCTGTTGATCATGCGCTGCGGACATCTGCTCCAGACATTTTCGCCGCTGGTGACTGTGCGGACAGTTATCACGTGGTGACCGGCAAGAAAATCTGGATTCCGCTGGCACTGCGGGCAAATCGCGCGGGCTGGGCCGTGGCTGATAACGTCACCACAGCCGCAAATGCGCCTGTTACCCTGCCGGGCATCGCCGGCACCGCGGTGTTCAAGACCTTAG
>DAIODL010000255.1:0-3269 GCA_036746815.1 Desulfobulbus sp. | reverse complement strand
ACCGTGCAGGCCATGGGATTGGTCAGCTCCTGCCCCAGCTGCTTCAGCTCCATGCTGAGAAAACTGCTGTCAAAGCGGATGTTGTGCGCCACCAGGGGCGTCTGCCCCATCCAGTCGGAAAAGCGGGCAATCACTTCCCCGCAGGGCGGGGCTTCTTCAAGCACGTCGTTGCCGATACCGGTAAGCGATTCAATGAACGAAGTCACCGGAAAACCCGGATTCATCAGCGATTGAAAACGGTCGGTAATTACGCTTTTCTCAATGCGCACCGCGCCAACCTCAATGGGGCGGTCACCCAATTCAGGATTTTGGCCGGTGGTTTCGAAATCAAACACAATAACCGGAGAGTGGATAAATTGCGGAGACACGGTGAACGATAGATGGCTATGGTGAGGTTTTACAGGAACCATGCGTAAAACGCTGTGCGTGGGCGCATGAATAGGCTACATTTGCCACTGTGTTGTACACGATAACATCAGTCAATTCAAGCAAGGGGGATACATGACACCAGAAGAGATGCGAGACAACGCGGTTGATCTGTTCTTGAAACGGATGCATTGTGCGCAGGTGCTGGCCCTGGTTGGCCACGACAAGTTAGAGGTACAGGAACCATCGGTGATCAAGGCCATGGGTTCCTTTGGCGGCGGCATCGGCGGCACGGGCCATGTCTGCGGCGCGCTGGTGGGCGCGGTGAGTGTCATGGGAACGCTGTACAGCCGCTCCAGCCTGGAGGAGAAAGAAAATCCACGCATGTGGGCGGCCACCAAGGCAGTATTAAAGACATTTACGGAACTGACAGAGCAATTTGGGGGCGTGGATTGCGGCCAGATCGCCAGGGTGGACTGGATGAACCGTGACGAAGTGAAGAACTTCTACGGAAACCCTGAGAGCAGGCGGCAGCACTGCGTGCGCGTGGTGGGAGAAACGGCTCGGCTCCTGGGGGAACTCCTGGAAAAGGAAGCTGAGATCATGGCCGCGAAAAATGCAGAGAAAAAATAAAGTGCATCAGCAGCTGCCCGATCGTTGTGGCGGCACCTGGGGAGAGTATCTTGGAGTTTTATAATTTTTCGCAGGAAGAAACGAAACAGATTCAGCGCGCTCTTGGTTTTATCGGGGCTAAAGAGGTGGCTCTGGCACCCGTGCTGGCCCGTACCTTGATTCTCAAAACCGAGAATTTTGCACAGGACTGCCAGGAGTTAAGCGCCTATTTCGCCCAGATGGGTCTGGAAGACAGTAACGCCTGCCTGGCCTTTAATCCGGACGAAACCGGCTCCCATAAGGTTCTCCTCAATAAGGACACTGTTGTCGGGCTATCCTATATCCATTCGCTCGTCATGCAAATCGTGCATCTGGGCAACCTGACCTGTTTCAATGCCGAGTATGGCAATATTTACCGGCTTGAACCTGAGCAGGCGATATCAAACTATTACTACGAATTTCTTTTGTGGACGCGATTTCAGGCCATGCATCTCGCCACCCGGGCCCATGCGCTGGTGAGCTGGCATGCGGTCAATGGGGATGCGCCGCCACCCGACGGGAAATACCAGTTTTCCGCGGTGCATTTCCCGGTGGAGCCGGTGGAACAGCATCTTGCCAAACTGACGGCAGTCACGGATGTGAGTGACTGGCGCACGGAATTGTGGGGTTTTCTGGCAGAACTGGCCTATTATTTCGGCCGGCTGACCTTTTATCAGCACACTGCCGAACCGCTCGCTGTGGATGATCGCTTTCCCGCCGGGACCATTGAAGCCACCGTGGGTCTGGAAACAACCCTGCGTTTTTATGCCGTCCTGCAGCAGTCAAAAAATTACGCTGCGTGGCAGGAAAATAGGAAGGAATTGCGCAAGTTGATCATCGAAATGCAGGGGAAAAAGCAGGAATAATAACCTGTTAGAAAAAGATGGCTCGGAAAATCCCGGGCCACCTTTTTTATTGTGCAGAGTAACGAAGATAATGGGCTGCAAACAGTGGCAACGGCATTATTCACCAAAAATCAGATCGCTTCTGATCCAGCCGAATTTTACTTCATCGTGGTAAAAGCCCAGCTCCACCCAGTTCTTTTTTTGTCCAATAATTTTATAGATTTCACCCGTTTCCGCTGTCCCTACAACCGGTGATCTGACCGTGGCGGACTTGCGGACATTCACTTTATCCGCTGAAATAACAGCGGTTTTCACATTAGAAACCAGCGGCTTGTACACCCAGCCGGTATTGTTCTGCCAGTCGCGGAAAAAGCACCAGTTGTTCTTTTCCTTTTCAACTTTTATCGGATACCCCATGGGCGCGGTGAACACGATACTGCTTTTCAGACTGGGAGCCGAGCGAATATTTGTTTTGTCTTTTCCTATACTTTTTGCCTCAACTCCACTGGCGAGGGCAACAACAAGTGAGGTGACAAGGACGCAATTTCGGAGAGAAGCAAACATTTTTCGAGAGTACACACAAAACTCCTTTGATTAAGGGTTCACGGTTTACGGTTGGAGGCTCTGACCAGGGTAGACATCGTGTTGCTTATCAACACGGTCACGGGATAACTGCACAGCGGGGTGAACAGGCGCATTTCAGGCTCATTCATTTGCGGTCATTGCCCAGAGCTTTTGGCAGAGGTCTCAAATCCGCATTTGCTGAGTGTTTAAGTAGATATAATATAAAATATTATAGATGATTTTTTATATGTTTCAAATTTAATCCGGGATTGTTTGAGCGTTGTACATTCTATGGGTATAAAAATATCTGGTAAAACAAGAGGATAGATAGTTTTTGAATATGTTGAATAATTTTATATAAATAGAGGAAACTACTTGTAATGAATGGTTTTTGGGGAGAGGAAAGGCAGCGCAGACTAACGTATTCCGATCCGCAGGGGATGTTGGCAGTACGCAGAGAGACCGTTCAGTTTTGGTCGTCGGATGATTTATTTGGAGAGAAAACAGGGCGTGAGTCCTGCTCCGGTATGGGCGGAGCAGGACTCAGTGTGATCTGCAGGTTACGGCAATTCCACGGCCCAGGTGTCCAGCGGCGGAACGGATTTGATCAGTTTCTGCTGCTGCATGAACTGCGCAAAGCGGATGTAGCGATGTTTATCCAGTGCGCCTGGCCGCAGGGCAAAGCGGGGCAGGGTGGCTTTCCAGGCAAGCCTGTTCAGCTCGTCATCAAGGTTTTTGCGGTCGCCCTTGATGAACAGCTGCCAGCTCTCCTCCGGGTGGTTCACCAAGTACTGCACCCCCTCCTCCAGGGCATCGACAAAGAGCCGGTATTTGTGTTCGCCA